>JAZNWT010000083.1:0-14379 GCA_045593465.1 Clostridia bacterium | reverse complement strand
TTCATGAACGCAGAAAGCGATGTGCTTGTTTGCAGCACCATAATAGAAAGCGGACTCGACATTCCCAATGTCAACACCATAATAATAATAGATTCGGACCATTTCGGTCTTTCACAGCTTTATCAGCTTCGGGGACGTGTCGGGCGTTCAACACGCCTGGGCTATGCTTATCTCATGTTCCAAGGTGAGCGTGCATTATCCGAAATTTCAATGGCAAGACTTCGTGCGATGGGCGAGTTTACCGATTTCGGTTCGGGCTTTAAAATTGCCATGCGTGACCTTGAGATACGAGGGGCAGGCAATCTTTTGGGTGCGGAGCAATCGGGGCATATGGCGGCTGTCGGTTACGACCTTTACTGCAAGATAGTTGACAGTGCCGTTAAGGAGGCAACCGGGCAAGCAGTTGAAAAAGAGCTTGAAACAACAATCGAAATACCCATTGCCGCAAATATTCCTCACAGCTATATATCCCGTGAGAATGAGCGTCTTTCCATGTATAAGCGTATCGCAATGATAAGCGGCAAGGAATCGCTTTACGATGTTCAGGACGAGCTTTTGGACCGCTACGGAGACATACCTTTCGAGGTTGGAAATTTGCTCACGATATCACTTATAAAAGCATATGCGAACAAGGCTCATATAGTATGTGTCACCGTGAAGGACGAGGAAGTAAAGCTTACGTTCGATGCAAATGCACCGCTCAATTTAGACAAGCTTTTGGAGCTTATAACCAATACCGACGGAGCAAAGCTTGTTCAGGGAGCTTCCCCATCATTGCTTATAAAGCAGAAGAAAAAGAGTGTTGCCGCATTATGTACATGGCTGCCACAGTTTGTTTACACGCTTTCCAATTGCATTGATGCCATCACATGATATAATATAGTGGTTGTATAGATTATTAAGAATGGAGAAAATTATGAAAAAACTGATTTCACTTATTTCGGCACTCGTTATGTGTGCAGTATGCCTTTGTGCATTCACGGGCTGTGATGTTAAAGACAGCACACAAACAGGGGACAACGCAGAGGCAGTTGTTCTTGCAACCGTAGGAGATGAGAAAATATATCTCCACGAATTTGAAGCAACCTACAATATGTATGTTGACTATTATGCCAACTACGGTTACGACATCACAAACGATGCAGCAACCTTGAGCGAATTCAAAACAAGCCTTATTGAGCGTATGGTAGCCGAAAAGGCAGCTCTCATCAAAGCAAAAGAAGCAGGGCTTGATAATTTCACCGAAGAACAGCTTGACGAAATCGACGAAGCTATCGAAGCCGAGTACAAGTCAATCGAAGAATATTACAGACCGCTTGCCGAGGAACAGGCAGGAAGCGACGATGAGAATGCAATACAGGCAAAGTTCGAAGAACTCGTAGCGGAAGAATCGGTTGATTACACGGGCGTTGAAATGACATATGAAGAATATCTCGAATATGTCGAAACCTCCATCACCGACAACTATCTTATAAACCTTTACAAAGAAGATGTTGTTTATAAGGATCTGAGTGTTTCGGAAGATGATATCAACGGAAAATACACCGAACGTGTGGAAGCTGACACCGAGGCATATACCACAGCACCCGAATCCTATAAGAACGACCAGGAAAGTGCGGAGCTTTTGGAAACCATGCCCACGGCATACACTCCCGAGGGCTACAGCCGCATTTTGAGCATACTCATTGCACCCTCATCGGAAAAGAGTGAAACCTACACTTCAAACGAAACCGCAATGGGTAAGCTTGAAGAAGAATACGGCTCTCTTGCATTTGAAGATGCAATTTCCGGCAAAAACACAAATGCCGCAAGACTTAAAGAGATAGTTGCAGAGTATAACAAGCTCAAGGCAGAAAACGATGCAGAGTTTGACAAAGCAAACGAAAGCTACCGCAAGAAGGCGGACGAAGCATATGCAGCACTTGAAAGCGGCAAAACATTCGTTGAAGTAATGAGCGAATACGGCGAAGATCCCGATTTTAATACAGGAAGCATATTCATCGAAAAGGGCGTTCTTATCTCCTTGGAGCATGAAAGCGAAAACGACCTTTCAAAAGAAGTAAAGGAAGCATTCAAAAACCTCAAGAAGGGCGAATATTCCCCCGTATTTGAAGATGAGGACGGATTCCACATCATATACTACCTCGCAGACGAAGCATCGGGCACACGTGACATTTCCGAATTGAAATCTTTCATCGAGGAAGAGGCACTTGCAACACTTAAAACCGATGAGTGGGACGCTCTTGTTAAGGCTTGGACGGCGGACGCTGAATTTGTCACAATAAACCAAGAAATTCTTGACGGAGTAAAGTAAAAAATGCGTCTTGATAAATATTTAAAGGTATCACGCATAATAAAGCGTCGCACCGTCGCAAATGAGGTATGCTCGTTGGGCAGAGTCAGCATAAACGGCAAGGAAGCAAAGCCTTCCTCCGAAGTAAAAGAGGGCGATGTGCTTTCGATTCTCATGGGCGGCAAATACACGAACGTAAAAGTGCTTTCCGTCCGTGAGGTCGTATCAAAAAACGATGCCGCCTCAATGTATGAATTATTGGGAGATAACTGAGCAATGGTCAAAACAGCATTCATACTGCTTGCCGCAGGCAGCAGTACAAGAATGGGCACAAACAAGCTTGCTTTGTCAATAGGCGGTGTTACTCCGATAGAACGCTGCTTTGGTATGGTATGCCAAAGCAGCTTTGCTGTATCTTCGGTTTGTTTCACAGTGTCCGACCTTACGAGGAAAGCTGTTGATAAAATCTGCAAAGGCTCAACGCTCCCCTGCCCAACATACAGCGTTATGGGCGGAAAAACACGGGGAGAATCTGTTTATAACGCTCTTTTATCGCTTCCTGCCGATACGGACATTGTTGTGATACACGACTCTGCACGCTGTCTTGTGAGCGTTGATTCAATAGACAAAAGCATACAGAGTGCAATAGATACGGGAAGCGGAATAGTCGGCACAATGGCAAGGGATACAATCCGCAAAACAAGCGGTGAGCTTTTAGACCGAAACGAGCTTTTCATAACCCAAACGCCGCAGACTTTCAGATACCGCGAAATATTGGAAGCATATAAAAAAGACGCACAAAACGGTTTTGTTGAAACAGACGACTGTGCAGTATATGAAAAAGCAGGGCATAAAGCCACGCTTGTTATGGGGGATATTATGAACCAAAAGCTCACCTGCAAAGAAGATGTGCCTTTCTTTAATGCCGCAGTAAACAATGCGGAACAAACAAAGAGCTTCCGCATAGGCTTCGGTGAAGATACTCACCGCCTCGGCACAAATAGGTCGCTCATACTCGGCGGCGTTGAAATTCCGTTCGGCCTGGGGCTTATAGGTCACAGCGATGCCGATGTGCTTATTCATGCGGTAATAGATGCACTTTTGGGTGCCGCCGCACTCGGTGATATTGGCACGCTTTTCCCCGATAGCGATATGCAATATAAAGATATTTATTCCATAGAACTTCTTGAACAAGTTGCCGAATTGTTTAAAGAAAAATCAATTTGCATAAACAATATAGATGCAACAATAATTGCACAGTCGCCCAAGCTTGCACGCTACATTACGGCAATGAGAATAAATATGGCCGTCACGCTCGGCATTGATTTTTCATACATAAGCGTTAAGGCTACAACACCCGAACAAACGGGTCCCGAAGGTCACCACGAGTGCATCACCGCCCGTGCCATAGCTTCAGTGCTTATGTAAAAACTTTATTTATACTAAAACTTTTTTACCGCTCAACTGAATTTGAGCGGTTTTTATATTTAAAGCTTACACATAATAAAAATGATGAAATCATCCGAAAATTTCAATTGATAACTTTATTGAGAAACAAACAAACTTTTCAATGAATCATTTGATTTTTTTGAATGCCTAATGTATAATTCGTATTGAAAAGTTATGTAATATATCAATAAAGTTTTCAACGGAGGCAATTATGGAGATAAAACGTGACCGATATTTAAATCAGCTCATCTCCTATATGTGGAATGGTCAGGTAAAAGTCATTACAGGAATCCGCAGATGCGGAAAATCTTATCTGCTTCGCACTTTATTTTACAAATATCTTCTGGAGCAGGGGGTTAAGAACAATCAGATTTTAACCTTTGAGTTGGATCTTGCAAAAGATATAAAATATCGCAATCCACTTGCACTTGCCGAATATGTGCGAAACATTGTTGCAGAAAGAAACGAGCAGTTTTATCTGTTCATTGACGAAATTCAAATGTCCGATGAAGTGCCGAATCCTTATAACAAAAACGGCAAAAAGATCACCTTTTGCGATGCACTGAACGATCTGCGTTCACTCTCTAATTTAGATATTTATGTGACCGGCAGTAATTCACGAATGTTGTCCTCCGATATACTCACCGAGTTCAGAGGTCGCAGTGATGAAGTTCGTGTGCACCCTTTAAGCTTTGCCGAATACTACTTTACTGTCGGAGGAGATAAATACGAAGCATTTGACAACTACGCATTTTTCGGCGGTATGCCGTTCATACTCTCTCGTCCTAATGACACGGCAAAGATGAACTATCTGCAATCACTGTTTTCCGAAGTCTATCTGAAAGACATTGTTGAGCGGAAGAACATCAAGCGAGAAGATGTGCTGGATTCTATTCTCGATCTGCTTTGCTCCTCTGTAGGTTCCCTTACAAATCCCACCAATGTGGCAAATACGCTCAATACAAAACAAAGACTGAGCAAAGAAAATTCCGTTGCCCAAAATACCGTTAAGAGTTATATGAACCACCTTAAGGATGCTTTCCTTTTCAGTGAGTGTAAGCGTTGGGATGTAAAAGGCAAAAATTATTTTGATTATCCAAACAAGTATTACTGTGAAGATATCGGTCTTCGAAATGCACGAATCGGATTTAGGCAACAAGAAATGACGCATATTATGGAAAACATTATCTACAATGATTTGGTCATTCGCGGTTGTACGGTCGATGTGGGAGTTGTATACGGTAACAGTAAAGACAAGAAGGGGCGAACCGTACAGATGCCGAGAGAAATTGATTTTGTGGTCAACATCGGCGGAAAACGGGTTTATATCCAATCTGCTTACGCCCTGCACGATGAAGCAAAAGCCGAGATCGAAAACAGACCGTTTCAGCTAACCGGCGATTCCTTCCCGAAAATCATCGTTCGTTACGATATTCGTAAACGTTGGTATGATGATAACGGTGTATTAAATATCGGTATTATTGATTTTCTCTTGGATGAAAATGTGATTTAACCTCAATTCATCGCTATATCGGATTTCTTTTCAAGCTTTTCGTATGCTTTTGCGAAAAGCTTTTTATATTCTTTGCAATCGCCCTTTAATATTATCTCGTTTGCTGCTTTTGAAGCGTCGTTCAACACGCCTATATCCGCCGCAAGCTGCATGGATGCAAAACCGTCCATACCGTGCTGATGCACGCCCAAAAATTCGCCGGGACCTCTGTTTTCAAGGTCATATTCGGCAATTTTAAAGCCGTCGGACGTGCTTGAGAGCATATCAAGCCTTGCTGTTGCATTCCTGCTTTGACTTTCGCTCAGCAAAAAGCAATATGACTGCTCACTTCCCCTGCCCACTCTTCCTCGGAGCTGATGAAGCTGGGAAAGTCCGAATCTGTCGGCACTTTCAATTACCATGACCGAAGCGTTCGGTACGTCAACTCCAACCTCTATAACCGTTGTGGAAACAAGTACATCAATTTCGCCTGCAGAAAAGGCTTCGGTAATGCTTTGCTTTTGTTCATTATCGGTCTGCCCTGTTAAAAGCCCAACTCTTGCCTGGAGCGTTTGCTTTAATTCTTCATACATCTGTGCCGCCGACATAACATTTTCGAATGCTTCCGAGGCTTCTATGAGCGGACACACAACAAATGCCTGCATTCCCTGCTGTGCTCTTTTATCTATGAATGCATACATATCCTCACGCTTATGCTCTTTTACCGTTCTGGTAATTACGCTCTTTCTGCCCTTGGGCAATTCATCTATTACGGAAATGTCAAGGTCTCCGTAAATTATCAATGCAAGCGTTCTGGGAATGGGTGTGGCACTCATAACGAGCATATGCGGAGTATTTCCCTTATTCTGCAATTTTGCACGCTGGCGTACACCGAATCTGTGCTGTTCGTCAACTATCACCATGCCGAGGTTGAAAAACTCGGCATTTTTAAACAAAAGTGCGTGCGTGCCCACTATCGCTTTTGCTTTGCCTGTCCGTATCTTTTCAAAAGCCTCGTCACGCTCTTTCTTTTTCATGCTTCCCGTTAAAAGCACCGCTTCTTCTTCATTAAAAAATGCCTTTAAGCGTAAAAAATGCTGGTGTGCCAATATTTCGGTGGGTGCCATAAGTGCCGCCTGCGTACCGTTTTTAATCGCCGCATACATGGCATAAAAAGCAACCGCCGTTTTTCCGCTTCCCACATCGCCCTGAACAAGCCTGTTCATGACTGTCTTTCTGCTTATATCCGAATTTATTTCATCTATAACTCTTTCCTGTGCGTTTGTAAGCGTAAATTGAAGTTTTGCCTTAAATTCTTCCTTTAAACCGTTTGTTATAAATGGTTTTTCACGCTCGCCCCTCATACCGCCCTGTGCCAGAAAAAGCATTGTTCTAAAGAGAAGCATATCCTCAAAAGCAAGCCGCCTCTTTGCACATTTAAGCTCGTCCGTGCTTTTTGGAAAATGCATTATCGAAAGTGCCTCAGCCTTACTTATCAATGAATATTTTTTTAAAAGCGTATCGGTTAAGATTTCTTCGCTGTCAAGCTCGCATTTGAGTGCTTCCTCCACAAGCTGTGACAGAAGCTTGTTCGTTATGCCCTTTATTTGAGGATATACGGTAACTATTCCCGGCAATTCACTGCATATTGTGGGATTGACCATTTTATTGCTTTTCTTTGAATCGACTCGCCCCAAAAGATAAAAATATCCGCCCGACGGTATTTGAGATGCCCGATAGCTTTGGTTGAACCACACAACATCCATATTTCTGCCGACAGCATCTTCGACCTTTACCCGCACCGTGTTCATGTTTCGCTTTATATAGCTCACCTTCGGCACACTTACCGCTCTTACTCTTACCGCCGCCTCCATTGAACAGCAAAGCTCGTCTATCTGCTTTGAAACGGAGAAATCCTTATATTTTTTCGGGTAAAAATACAGTATGTCACGCAAAGAAAAAAGGCCCTGTGCGTTCAGGGCTGCTGCACGGCTTGGGCCTATTCCTTTTATGTCACTCAATTTTTTATTAAGCATTATTCTACCGAGAAAAGATAGTAATACAACGGCTGACCGCCTCTTTGCATTGTTACTTCGGCATTTTCAAATTCCGCTTCTATCCTGCTCAACAATTCGTTTGCGGCAGCTTCTTCAATATCACTGCCGTAAAGTACGGTAACGGTGGGATCATCCTCTTTCATTGCCATAAGCTTACGCATAAGCTCAAGAGCAACTTCGTCTATCGACTCACCGACGACCTCTATTTTGTTATTTAGCAAGCCTATGAGATTGCCTTCTTCAATGTGTGTGCCGTTATATGATGTGTCACGGACAGCATATGTTACCGAGCCTGAATTTACACCCTCGATGGCTTCGGTCATGTTTGCCTCGTTTTCGTCTGCCGATGCAAATTCATCGTATGCTATTGCCGCTGAGATACCCTGCATTATATTGCGTGTGGGAACAACCTTAACATTGCACTTTGCAAGCTCTGCCGCCTGCTGTGCCGCCAAAATTATATTGCTGTTGTTGGGAAGCACGATAACATTTCTTGCATTTGCTCTTATTATTGCATTGCCTATCGTTTCAATGCTGGGGTTCATTGTCTGACCGCCGGAAATTATACCCGAAGCACCCAAGTCATTGAATATTTCTTCGATACCGTCACCCGAGCTTACCGCAATGAACGCCATTTCCTTTTCGTTTGCTTTCATCTTTGCGGCTATCTCACGGTTCTGCTCACGCATATTTTCAATCTTGATTTTATCTATCTCACCAAGCTGCATTGCAATCTGCAAAATATTGCCCGGCTCGTTTGAGTGTACGTGTACCTTTACAAAATCAGCATCGTTTGCAACGACAACGGAATCGCCTATGCTCATAAGCCTGTTGCGGAAAGCGTCGAGATCGTTTTCCGTGAATGAGTCCGATAAATGAATAATGAAAAATTCTGTGCAATAGCCGAATTTAATGTCGTTTACATCTTCGAGTGTGATATCTGCATTGGACTGTACTTCTTCCTGTGAAAAAGCCTCTGCATAATCTTCAATGCTCTCACCGTCAAGCACGAGCTTGAAACCGCGAAGCACCGTCATAAGACCTTTACCGCCACTGTCTACAACACCTGCTTCTTTCAGAACAGGAAGCAGGTCGGGAGTTATTTTAACAGCCTCATCGCCCGATTCTATCATTACGTTGATGAGCTTTTCGATTGTTGCATCCTTTTTGGAAGCAGCAGATTCAACAGCCTCGCTTACCATTCTTGATACTGTGAGCATCGTGCCTTCCTTGGGCTTCATAACTGCCTTGTATGCACTTGCAGTACCGTTTTTGAGTGCGTCGGCAAGCATTTGGACGGTAACCTCTCCACTGCCGCCTATTTCCCGTGCAAAGCCGCGGAATATCTGCGACAATATAACGCCCGAATTTCCTCTTGCACTTTTTAATGAGCCTATTGATGCCGCTTTTGCAACTTCGCCTGCCGTTGCAGTATCCGAAAGTGCTTTAAGCTCCTTTGCCGCACCCTGCATCGTCATGGACATATTCGTACCCGTATCACCATCAGGCACGGGGAACACGTTCAGCGAGTCTATTATTGCTTTGTTCTGTTCAAGCAGTGCCGCACCCACGAGAAACATTTCTTTAAGCTTCGCACCGCTTATGGTTTTCATATCTGCCATCTTAACAAGTCTCTCCCTATACCTTTATCGAGTCAACATGAATATTGACATTGCGAACCTTCATACCCGTCATTTCTTCCACTCTGTAGCGTACATTGCGTCTTGCATTCTCTGCAACAGCAGGCAGGGATACACCGTACATGAGCGTGACATACAAATCAATATCCATTTCATCTTCATCAGATGTGGTCACTACAACACCTTTTTTGTTGTTCTCTGTGCCGATAATTTGAAAGAATGTATCCGTAGCTTTTTTCTTTGAGCTCATTCCTACGATACCGTAATTCTCCATAGCGGCATAACCTGCGATAGACGCAAGTATTTCATCCGAAAAACTTATTTTCCCCAATTCGTTAACTATGAGTCCCGGCATAGCCTTTCCTCCTTCAAATTTTTCTATTATATATTGTATCCTAAATCGAAAGCAGCGTCAACCACTGCTTTTCGCCCTGTTTATCTGACTTTTTTGGCTTTTTGCCGTTTTCTCACACTTGACACAATCTCAGTAATTTAGTAAACTACTAAACAACTAATTTACTAAGGAGATATTCACATGGAGATTCCGTCCAATTTAAAGCACAAGCCCGTTATCGTTTGTGAGAACTATGAAAATGTTGATGGAAGAGCCGCCTATAAAAGCGAAGCAAAGGGATTATCGGTAGGTCTTGCTCAATGGAATGAACGCGGCAGGGTTGAAGCTTCCGCAAAGGTTTGGAGATATACGGGCAATAAGTGGAGCAGGCAGAGTGAGGAGCTTCCGCTGCACCGTGTGCTTGACCTTGCAATTTTGGTTGCACGCTCAATGCAGTATTTCACCGAAGAAAGCTATCGTTTCCCCGCTCTTTACGACAAGGAGAACACAAAAATAGACCGCATAGGGCTTCAGGGCGACGCTATGACGCTCGAAGTATGCGACCGTAATGAAAATATTGATGAAGATATTGAATTGCTCTTAAACGCTTTGAGCAAGGACAGCGAGCTTTTATGCGAAAGGCTCCACGTGCTTGCACGACTGCTCAAGAATATGGGCTATTTGAGGTAATCAGAAAGTCACGGTGTGACTTTCGGTTATATTCGCCTGCGGCTGGTTATATTGCTTCGCAATGTTATATATGCCCTTTGGTTATGTTTGCTCGGGCAGCTTTTATTGTAACAACCACTCACAAGAGTGGAGCCTGAAACTGTATTGCAATCAGGAAACGGCGGCAACCGTCATTCGTGAAAGTTCGTTTCCTAAGGAGTCATAGAGTATTGCTATGTCTCCTTTTTTCTTATTCCACGCTTTACCCTCGCCGTCCCAAACAAAATCGCCCTCGTATCCTTCGCACGCAACAGTTATTGACTCTCCTGCGTCAATGCTTGAATTTTCGGGGAACACAAACAGCTCACCTCCGTTTTCGGAAAGGAGCATACAGCCGAAAAGCGATATATTTTCACTTGACGGATTATAGACGGTTACCGTTTGAGATGCGGCATCGGTATTTGTAATTTCAAGCTGTTTTTTATCGGCTTGTGCTTTGGCTTCTTCAAATGTTAAAGTGCCATCCGTTTCAACGGTCATTAAAAGCCCCAAGCCGTAATCGCCGGTTATCATTATATCCGCCATGGAAAGTGCTTTCTTCACACGTTGGTTTGCAGAATCGGTATCAATATCGGTATTTGTTGTTATTATTGCATAATCAGGCGATACCGCATTTGCAAACTGCTCGCTCGTTGCGTCCTTATTCCCGTGGTTTCCGACTTTCAGCACATCGGCTTTAAGTCTTACACCCTTATTTAAAAGGGTACGCTCCTCGGCAAACTGCATATCACCTGAAAAGAGTATCTTTTTCCCGTTCACATTGAGCTTTAAAACAAGCGAATTGTCATTATCGTCGTCCGCATTATACACAAGCGGTGCAAGCACATCGAACGATAAACCATCGTGAACGGTTATTTTGTCGCCTGCGTTGAGCTTTACCTGCTCAAGCGAATACTTCTGTGCTATATTGTCTATTTTATTTTCGCCGTTATCCTTATTTTCACTTATCGAAGCGGAATACAGCTTATCAACCGCTGTATTTTCAATCAAGAGCTTTGCTCCGCCTATGTGGTCGCTGTGGGTGTGGGTAAGTATCAGCCCGTCAAGCTTTTCAATGCCCATATAATTCAATGCGGCAAGCAAACGGTAGGCAGTTTCTTCCTCACCCGTATCTATCATATAATTTTTACCGTCAAGCGAAACGATCATGGCATCGGCACGGTCAACATTTATAAACATCACCTTTACCGCCTGACAGGTATACTGTGTTTCATCATTTTGTGAGCAAGCAAACAAATTCAGGCATATAGCGACTGCAATTATAAAGCAAAATATTCTTTTCACTGTATTCTCACGCCTTTCCTTGATAATTATATCATATTTTACCGCAGATAACCCCTTTTTTAAACAAGTACATCACATTGACAAAAATCGTTATATTAGATACAATCAGTTTGATTATATACAGTGAGGTATAATATTTTGAACAAAAGAACAATAACCCTGCTTCTTGCGGTTTTTATGTTATTACTCGCTCCCGTATTTACAAATGCGGCAGAGGATTTGGCGGCAGTTGCTCTTGAAAGCAGTGAGCCCACTCTTGAAAATGCAGTCGATTCCGATTTTACGCACACACCGTTTGGCAAGCTTGTTATAACCACGCTTGTTGCAATGCTCCCCGTAATCGAGCTTAGAGGTGCAATCCCGGTTGGCGTGGGCATGGGGCTTGAATACTATGTAGCAGTAATCTGTGCGTTGATTGGCAATGTACTCCCCATTCCGTTTGTAATACTTTTCTTCCGCCGTGTATTTGAGTGGCTTGCAAAGAAATTCAAGTTTTTCAACAAGATATGGACTGCTTTGCATAACAGGGTAATGAAAAAATCCGATATAGTTGACAAATACGGTTATTGGGGCTTACTCATTTTCGTTGCAATACCGCTTCCCGGCACGGGTGCATGGACGGGTGCAATGATAGCCTGCCTGCTTGATATGAAGATTAAAAAATCATTCCCGTACATAATGTTAGGTGTTCTTATTGCGGCTGTAATAGTCACCGCAGTAACATATTTGGGATTCGACGTGATATTCTGATAAACCGAATAATTTAATTACAGTTAAAACTCCGCCGAAGCGGAGTTTTTTCGTCCATTATTCATTATTCACTTTTCACTATTCATTTATCTTCTATATTCTTCTGAGCTTCTTTGTGAAGAATGCCGCACTCAATGCAACAGCCGCTGCCATTACCACAAATCCGAATACAACGGAATTGCCGCTTGTGAACGGAGGAGGCACACTGCCTGCTTCATCAAATGTCATTGAGGCCGAGAGCGAAAATGCTGTATTGAAGCGGTTAACGAGTGCGTTTGTATAAACATATGCCATCTCACCCTCGCTAAAGCCCATAACTCCCATTATTGCTTCATAGTCTTCATAGAGTGCTTCATACTCACTGCTACCCTTTTTGAAGCTTTCGCCACCGTTTACAAACTCAACTTCGTTTTCACTGTAAACTACATCGAAAAACTTGTTTGAGTATTCGGAGCTGAATATCTGGAGCCCTGTTACCTTGCTCTCACCGTCAACGTTTATGACCATGCCGAAAGAATTATCAACATAAACCGTGAAGTTTTCCTTTTCAACACCCTCTATGTCGTATATTCTTCCGTCATATGCAAAACGCATTGGCAATTCCTTGCGTCCGCCGCTCAATGTTGCATTTACGGTTACCGTGGAAGCCGTAAGAGCCTGTGTGGTAAACATATAAGTGAATGTACCGCCCTCTGCAATAAGCTCGGGAGAATATTCAAAATCTGCGGCATAAACGCCCTCTGCCGATGTTTGCTCAAACTTAAGCTCGGTACCGTTTAAATCACTGTTCTCACTGTCAAGTACCGGTGCATATGAAGCATTGTTTATAACGCTTTCGATTCTGCAGGGGTTCTTAAGATCGCAATAGTTTCCGTCCTGAGTGGGGAGCGTTACGGTTAAAGCAAAACGAAGGTTTTCATTTGCCAATACGCCGTCCTCGGAATTAAAAGGTTCAAACTTGCCGTCCTCTGTCTTTTCATACTCATACAGCACAACCGTAACGACAGCACCGCTGTCATTTACATTATCCCCCGCTTCCGTCATGGGCGGTGCGTCATATCCTATCTGTGCAAACGCAGGCACGGACAGGGCAAGCATTACAACCACAACAAGTAATGTTTTAAATACCTTTTTCATAATTATCTTTCCCTTTCAATTTGAGCAGATTCCGTTAAAAACCCACTTCTACGGACGGCATGATAGCATTCAAAATTTTTTGAGTCAAGCGGTTTTCGGGCGTTTTCGGCTTTGTTATCAATATGTTGAAAGTTTATTCATTGTTTGGAAATAATTAAGGTCGGATTTGTATATTTTTTATGTCTTTATCCTCAAAATCCTTGTACGCCGTTTTATGCGAGTGTTATACTCCACTAAACATTTGATTATTTTTGTTTGAATCATCGGAGGATAAACGGCATGAAGCTTTTCACCACAAACCGCACAACGTATCCTTTCACCAAAGAAAACGGGATATGCTTTTGCGGCTATTTCATATACAACGGTCATAAATACACCGAACAGGCGGCTGTAACACATATAGCCGACAGGCTCAACTATGTATCATTCAAAGAGCTTTTAGGTGAGATAGAGGGGCTTTACAGTATAGTTGTCGAAACAGCCGACACAATTTTTTGTGCCGTAGACCACGCTCGCTCATTCCCCTTTTTCTATGCCGTTGAAAATAATGAGCTTATTCTCTCCGACAATGCATACAATGTTTTGGACGCGTTAAACTCCCCGACTGCCGATGAAGTATCTTTTGATGAATTTAAGCTTTGCGGCGTATTCATCAGCGGTCCTCACACGCTTGTAAACGAGATAAAGGGCTTGCAGAGCGGCGAATATCTTACCTTCGATAAAAATACAGGTGAGCTTGAAACAGACTTCCATTATCGCTACTGCGGTGACGGCACATATCCTTCTTGGTCCGATGAAGAATTCTTGAACGGTTTCTCCAAGGCTTTCGACAAGGCTTGCGAAAATCTTAAAATCGCACTCGGCGGACGCACTGCGGCTGTCGGTCTTTCGGGCGGCTACGATTCAAGAGAGATTCTTGTTATGCTCAAAAAAATCAAACATGAGAAGGTAGTTTGCTTTACATTCGGCACAAAGGGACATTTAGATTGTTCATACCCAAAAAAGATAGCCGAAGAATACGGTTATCCCTGGCATTTCATAGAATACACTCCCTCCACATGGAAGAAACTGCGTAAAGATGCCGACTTTGTTGACTACATTAAAAACCGCGGCAATATGTCGGTAGTTACCGAGATTCAGGATTATGCCTGCATAAAATATCTTGCCGAAAACGATATTCTTCCCAATGATTCGGTTATACTTACGGGCAACAC
>JAZNWT010000082.1:0-2964 GCA_045593465.1 Clostridia bacterium | reverse complement strand
AAAAAAGCCGATATTGATATTGATATTGATATTGATAATGATATTGATAATGATATTGAGAGTGATATTGATATAAAAGACACGCACACGCTCGGCGAAGAGAGCGAAGCAATTTCAAACGGGCAAAAAAACGTCCCTGTTTGCATTGAGAAGCCACGAAGCAGGCACGGTTATGTTCTTCTTGACGATGAGGCGTACGAGCGTTTGGAGGGCAAATACGGGCATTTGGAGTTATCAAGGCTTATAGATTACTTGGACGAGAGTGCAGCAAGCACAAATAATAAAAACGGCTGGAAGAATTGGGAGGTTGTAATCAACCGTGCGGCAAAAGGAAATTGGGGCAAAAGCTCAAAAGCGGATAAAAAAACACCCATGGCTATGAACTATGAGCAAAAGCACTATTCGTCTGCTGATTTAAAAGCAATGGGTATTGAGATTTTCGGAGACACATAAAAAGAACCGAGCGTTTAAGTTCGGTTCTTTTATTTTGCATTTGATTATATTTGAGCACGCTTTCTCAAAGCTTCTATGCCGCAGTCTATATCTGCCTGAATGTCTTTTATCATCTGCTTTTCATCGCCGTTTTTGAATATGCGTGTGAATCTCTTTTGTGCAAGGAGATACTCGTCTATGGGCATACGCTCCGTCTTGCCCGACATTATGCCATCTGTAGGCGAGCTGAACTTTATATTGCCGTTTTCCGCCTCAAAGAGCGACCAAGCACCTGTTTTAACCGCCATACGTGACATTTCGATGACCTCGGCAGGATCAAAGCCCCAGCCAGTGAAGCAGGGAGCAAATATCTCGATATATTTGAAGCCTTTTATGCTCTTTGCCTTTACCACCTTATCGTAAAGGTCACCGGGGTAAGCTATCGAAGCCGTTGCAACATAGGGAACATTATGGTCAAGCATGAGAAGCGGCATATTTTTCTTGGTCTGCGACTTGCCGCCGGGAGTTGTTGTTGTAAATGCGTGTCTGGGCGTAGCACCGCTTCTTTGCATACCCGTGTTGCTGTATGCTTCGTTGTTGTAGCAGAAATGGATTATATTATCATTACGCTCTGCCGCTGCGGAAATCGCCTGGAAGCCTATATCGTATGTTCCGCCGTCACCAACCCAGTTGAACACGGTGGGAAGCTCACCCTTGTACTTACCTTTTTCTTTAAGGCTTTCAAATGCTGCCATAACGCCTGCCGCACTGCTGCCTGCCGATGCAAACGTGATATTGAACGCAGGCCATGCCGAAGCCGACTTGGGTGAAACGCCGAGTGATGCAACCGTACATGACGGAGTGAGGAGCATTACGGCGTTTTCTCCGAGTGCTTTACCGACTATTCTGAGTGCCAAGGTTGAGGGACAGCCGCCGCAGGCACCGTTGCCCGAAAGGACGAATTCGTCCGTGGGAATATTTTTAATAGCTGTTGCCATACTTTTACTCCTCCACCATTTCACTTATAGCCGCCGCCATGTCTTCCCATGTGACGTCCTTACCGCCGATGCCCATGACCTTGTCATAAACTTTAACATCGTTTCTCTTGCCAAAGAGTGCACTTTTAAGTTCCTGATACAAAGCACCGCCGTCAGTACCGTAGGCGTACGCCTTATCGATAACGGCAACCTTTGCATTTTCGGGAAGTGCCGCCATTATATCCTCTGCCGGGAAAGGACGGAAAAGACGCAAACGCAAAAGACCGACCTTTTTACCCTGTGCACGGAGTGAATCTATTGAAAGATGCAGTTCATCTGCCAAACTGCCCATTGCAAACGCAACGATTTCGGCATCTTCCATGCGATAGCATTCGATCGTGTCACCGTTGCTCATGCCCGTTATCTGCTCATAACGCTGTGCCGCTTCTTTTACAACATCTACTGCGGCGAGTGTGTCCTCAGACAGCATACGTCTGAGCTCTACATAATCCTCAACCGAGGAGATGTTTGAAAATGACGACGGGTGCTTAACGTCCAGGAACCAATCCACATCACGGGGAGGCAGGAACTGTGTTACCTGCTTCTGAGTGGGAACATCGAATGTCATTGTGCAGTGCGAAAGTGTAAAGCCGTCAAAGCATACCATTGTGGGTATGTTTGTTTTTTCGGCAATATAGAAAGCCTGCAATGTGGTATTGAATATTTCCTGTATGCTTGCACAGTAAAGCTGGAGCCAGCCCGTATCACGCTGTGCCACGGTGTCCGAATGGTCGGCATAAAGTATCCAGGGAGCAAAAACGCCTCTGTTTACGTTGACCATAACAACGGGAAGTCTTCCGCCTGCCGCCATATGCAAAACTTCATGCATATAAAGCAAGCCCTGCGATGAGGACGCAGTGAAAACTCTTGCACCTGCGGCAGAAGCCGCAACAGCCGCCGCCATTGCACTGTGTTCACCCTCAACGGGTATGAACTTTGCCTTCATCTCACCCGATTCGCACATTTCGGATATATATTCCATTATGCTCGTCTGCGGCGTTATGGGATAGCCGGGGACTACATCTACGTTTGCACATTTAACAGCGGTTGCAACCGCCTTTGTACCTGTTCCTATATGTTTTTTCACGGTCAGTGCACCTCTGTTTCCATTGATATTGCTTTCTTGGGGCACTCATGGGCACATACGCCGCAGCCCTTGCAATATTCGTAATCTATTGTTATCGTTTCGGGATCAATAGTAGCTTCGGGGCAGTAAATATAGCATATGCGGCAGGAAATACACTTTTCCCTGTCGATTACGGGACGCAATGTACGCCATTTGCCCGTCTTTGCAGATGCACCCTTTGTAGGCCATGATATAGGTCTGAAGCTTTTAACCGTTTTCTTGTTCATTTTTCATTCTCCTTGTAACAAGCCTGTATGATGCTTCCGCCGCACTCACATTGCGTTTGCCGACTTCTCCTCCCCACTTCTCAAGCAATGTTGCTTTCATTACCTTGCAGGGAATGTCGAGCATGGCACAGCATGCCGCATA
>JAZNWT010000081.1:0-21771 GCA_045593465.1 Clostridia bacterium | reverse complement strand
CGTACGCAGAGCTGCTTCCATAACGCCGCCTGTTACGCCGAATATGACTGCTGCACCTGTGGATTCGCCGAGCATATCGTCGAACTCTTCGTCGGGAAGGTTGATGTAATCTATCGATGCCTGACGAATCATGCGTGCAAGCTCACGTGTTGTGAGGTTAGCGTCAACATCACGGTAACCGTCACGGCCCATTTCGTCACGTATAATCTCGAACTTCTTAGCTGTGCAGGGCATAACGGAAACTACAAATATGTTCTTGGGATCAAGACCGTTCTGCTGTGCATAGTATGTCTTTGTTATTGCACCCTGCATCTGGTTCGGGCTCTTGCAGGTGGAGAGATTGGGAATAAAGTCGGGATAGAAGTGTTCACAGAACTTAACCCAGCCGGGGCTGCAGGAAGTGATCATCGGGAGAACACCACCGTTATTTATACGCTGTAAAAGCTCCGTTCCTTCTTCCATGATGGTAAGGTCGGCACCGAAGTCAACGTCAAATACCTTGTCCGCACCCAAACGACGCATTGCTGCAACCATCTTGCCTGTGCTGCGTGTGCCGATGGGCATACCGAATTCTTCGCCTATTGCAACACGAACTGCGGGAGCGGGCTGGAATACAACGAACTTTTCAGGATCGTTCAAAGCTGCCCAAACTTCAGCCGTAGCGTCTTTTTCTGTGAGTGCACCTGTCGGGCAGGCTGCGATACACTGACCGCAGTTGATGCAGGCAACATCTGTAAGGCTCTTGCCAAAGGGTGAGCCGACTTCAGTTTTAAAGCCTCTGTTCTGCATACCGATTGCGAAAACGCCCTGTGTCTTTGCACAAGCTGCTACGCAACGGCGGCAGAGGATACATTTATTGTTGTCACGTACGATTGAGGGTGAAAGCTCATCAACAGTACGCATGGGGCGTTCGCCCTCAAAGCCTATATCTGTGATGCCGAGCTCATTGGAGAGAGCCTGCAATTCACAGGACTGATTACGCTTACATGTGAGACATGAGCGATCGTGGTCTGAAAGTATGAGTTCAAGGACTGCACGTCTTGCACTGATTACCTTGGGAGAAGCCGTAAGGATCTCCATGCCTTCTGCTACGGGCAATGCACAGGAAGCCTGAAGTCTGCCTGTTTTTGCGTCTTCAACAAGACACATGCGGCATGCACCGATGTTGTTGATGTCCTTAAGATTACACAATGTAGGAATCTTGATACCAAGCTCAAGAGCTGCTTCCAATACGGTTGTGTTTTCAGCTGCTGTAGCTGTTCTTCCGTCGATTTTGAATGTGACCATTATTTCAAAATCCTTTCTATCTAAATTTCGCCGTTAAAATTATAACATGATAAATGCAAATTGTCGATATAGTTAAATAATCTTTTATTGTTTTTCTTGCATATTTGTACCGTTATAGGTTAGAATAGATATTGACCGTGCTGGACGGGGAGTTAGCGGTGCCTTGTACCTGCAATCCGCTGTAGCAGGGTCGAAACCTATTCTGAGGCAAGTGCTTGTAGAGCATGGAGCAAGTAAGGGGCGTTGATCATCGAGTCCTGTGCAATCAGCGTCCGTGAACCATGTCAGGTCTTGACGGAAGCAGCATTAAGCGGAAGTGCTGATGTGCCGCGGGGTCACCCGGTAGGAGTTACCTGCTTGCATACCTTCTGGAAGTGTCTTGTCGAATTTTAGGGTGCACGGTCAATAAAGAAGCTCGCATTTTCATGTGAGCTTTTTTATTACATATTTTTATGACGAAAAAGGCGAAAAAATGCATTAAAAACGAAAATGTAACACAACTTTGTCGCAACTATCGAATATAATTGATTTATCGTATATAATAGTGCTAAGGCGGTGAACGAATGCTGAAAATATTGGTGGTAGAGGACGAAAAAGCTATCGCAAATTTAATAAAAATGAATCTTTCGCAGGAGGGGTATGCCTGTTCTTTGGCATATGACGGAAAGCAGGCGGCAGACTTAATAGAAAGCAATACATATGATTTGATATTGCTTGATATAATGCTTCCCGAAATAGACGGTTATGAGCTTTTGGCATATATTCGCCCCACAAATACTCCTGTTATATTCATTACGGCAAAGGGCAGTGTTGAGGACAGAATAAAGGGTTTACGCCTGGGTGCCGATGATTATATAGTGAAACCGTTCCAAATAGGCGAGCTTTTGGCAAGAGTCGAAGCCATTTTAAGAAGAACGGGCAAAATGACGACTGAGTATGAAATATTCGATGTAAGTGTTAATACGGAATCGAGAACCGTTCGTAAGAGCGGGGAAATAGTTGAGCTTACAATGAAAGAGTTTGACTTGCTTGTTGAACTCATAAGAAATAAAAATGTTGCACTTTACCGTGACTATTTATACGAAAAGGTTTGGAATGAGCCTTTTATGGGCGAAACCCGAACCATTGATTCACATATACAAAGACTTCGTAAAAAGCTTGACTGGGACGAGCATATAAAAACGGTGTTCAGAGTGGGGTACCGCTTGGAGGTATAAAAGTGAAGCTTTTCACAAAAATATTTCTCTGTACCGTTGCCGTTATAACTGCGGCATTGGCGGTTATGGGATATATTATTATATCCGACAGCTTTGATAATGCTGTTACACGTGAAAACGAAAGAGGACTTGAAGAATATCAGCTCCTCAAATTTGCTTTGCAGACAGGTATACTTTCGTATAATGAAAATAAAAATTTAAGCGATGAAACAATGACTGAAATTGCCATGCAGACGGCACAGATAGCTCCGGCAGGCAATCAGGTTGCCGTGCTCGATTACGAGGGCGGCACAATATATTCAACTTTCCCAAAAGATTACAGCTTTACAACTGCTGACAGTATAAATGAAAACGGACTCATGCACACGGTTGAAGAAAGAAACGGTGCATACTATCTTGTCGTAATGGGAAAATTTTCACAGAGTGGGCAGAATGTTTGCCTTGCCATGGCAAGAAATATAAGCCCCATAATACAGGAACGCCACGATATGGAGCAAAAGTTTATCACCACTTTTGTAATAGTTCTTTGCAGTGTGGTTGTAATAATGCTCTTGCTGTCTCTTTTTCTTTCACACCCGATAAAAAGACTTACGAAAAGCGTCAGACGCTTTGCTCAGGGAAATTATGATGAACGTGCAAAAATACACAGCAGTGATGAAACGGGAGAGCTTGCAAAAAATTTTAATAATATGGCTCAAACGATACAAAATACCATATCTCAGCTTGAACTCAATGCACAACAGAAAGAGGATTTTGTTGCGAATTTTGCCCATGAGCTTAAAACTCCGCTTACTTCGGTTATCGGTTATGCGGATATGATATATCAGCGTGATACGTTGAGCAGAAGCGAAGTAAAAAAAGCGGCAGGCTATATAATGGACGAGGGAATGAGGCTTGAAGCACTTTCGTTAAAGCTTATGGAGCTTATTGTCCTGAATAAAACCGATTTTACATTTTTAACGATGCGTGCCGATGAAGTGCTTTTGGATATTGCCGACACATTAAAACCGATGATGGAGAAAAAGAATATAAAATTCACGGTGTGTGCAGACGAGTGTAATATCGCAGTCGAGTTTGACTTGTTTAAAACACTTATACTTAATCTGGCAGACAATGCTTCAAAGGCGGACAGCAAAAACATAATGCTGTCGGGCGTAGCTGACGGTGATGTTTACAGCATAACTATTACAGACGACGGACACGGAATACCCGAAGATAAGCTTTCGAGAATAACAGAAGCGTTTTATATGGTTGACAAATCACGTTCGCGTTCACAGCATGGTGCAGGCTTGGGGCTTGCAATAGCTTCACGCATAGCACAGCTTCATAAAAGTGAGCTTGAATACAAAAGTCAGCTTGGAGTGGGTACTTCTGTTACTCTAAAACTGCACGCAAAGGAACAGGAGGAGGGCGAGAATGAATAATATTACGAAAAACATACTCGGCTTTGTTCTTATAGGCGTAATTGCAATAGGAGGAATAGCAACTCCGCTGTTATTGCTGAAGCATGAGGAAAACGGTATCGTGGGAAAAACGAATTTCTATGTGCATGAAGCAAGTGGCAGTGAGGTTGCCTTCATGAGCGAAAATACAACGCTGAAATATGAGGAATACATAAATATACTTGCGGCGAAAAGCATGGGCAATGTTGAAATAACGGAGCCGACAGCGGAAGAAATAAACATAGAGCAGGCGGTATACAGAGCAAGAAGCGAGATACAAAAGCTCATGAATGCAGGTGTTATAGAGAGAGACGACATCAGCGACGATGTTGCTTTGGCTGATGTCAGGTATGAACGCTTTGTTCTTTCGGGATATAACAATAAAACATTCAGCGGTTTCTGGGAAATACAGTTTACTGCGAGCGGAAGCTATACAATAAAAGCATCCATGGACGCAAAAAGCGGAAAAATACTTTCACTTGAATTTAATGATTTTTCAAAAATGATTACCAAGAATGATATTGGTGAGTCAATAACCGCATTTTTGGATTATCTCGGCTTGTCTGACAAAGTTAACGAAACAGACTTTGATGAAAAAAATCCGAGCATGATGACTTGCGTGCTTGAAGACAGATACATGGTGCTTTACGGATTTACGGATTACCATACAATAAGCTTGAATTTTGAAGTGACAAGTGCCGGAATAAAAAAGGCAATATCGAACATAGATATGTCTTTGGTGCAAGGCTACGAAAATAATGCTTAAATAATACTTAAGTTTTACTTGCATAATACGACAAACTAACAGCTTTTATACACCTCTTTGCTATGATCTTGGCAAGGAGGTTTTATTATGGAAAGCAAGGGACGAAACAGAGCAATAAGAAAAAGAATAGCGACGGTGAGTTATATTGCAGGAGTTGTGAGTACGCTTACAATTACGGTAATATTGCTTGCCGTGATGAAGGTTGTTTTTGATACAAAAAACAATACAGATGCATCAAACAGTGCAGTAAATACCGATAAAACAACGCAATCATCATCTGCGGTTACTCCGCAAGTTCAAGTGTCCGAATACCCAAAAGCAGAAGGATTATTGGTACTTGTAAATTGGGATAATCCCACAAGTGACGAACGTCCTGAATCGCTCGTGCCGATAACAATGGTGATAGGCGATGAAGCAATAATACAAAATGCGGATTCAAGCATAAATCAGGAAGCGGGAATAAACCTTGCAAAAATGCTTAAAGCGGCTGCAAGTGACGGCATCGACCGATATGTAATAACAAGTGCATACCGCTCCGTTGAGTATCAGAGAACACTTTGGGAAAACAGATTGAAAACCGATCCCGACTACGGAAAGAATCCGTACGAAAGCCCCGTAAAAGTAATGCCCGGCAACATGAGCGAACATGCAACAGGGCTTGCGGTCGATATATTGAATACAGCACATACAAGTGCAAATGATGCATACGGTGAAAGCGAATCCGGCAAATGGCTCGCACAAAATGCCCATAAATACGGGTTTATAATACGATACCCAAAAGATAAGGAGCATATTACGGGGGTTATATATGAACCGTGGCACGTAAGATATGTGGGAAAGGAGGCGGCGGAGGAAATATACAATATGGGAGTTTGTCTTGAAGAATACTTGGGAGAAGCATAAAAAAGAATCCGCTTATTTTGCGGATTCTTTTTTTATGTGAAGTAAAATTTTATTTATCGGGATTATGCTCAAAACGCCAAGCGTCTGCACACATATCGTCAATGCCGTACTGTGCCTTGAAGCCCAAGAGAGCGGAGGCCTTTTCGGGAGAAGCAACAACTTCTGCCAAGTCACCGGGGCGACGGTCTACAATAGCGTAGGGAACAGCCTGACCTGTTGCCTTTTCAAATGCGGCAACAACCTCCAATACGCTGTAACCTCTGCCTGTGCCGACGTTTATTGCAACTGCACCCGTATTTTCGCAAGCATAGCCTATCGCAAGAACATGAGCCTTTGCAAGGTCAACAACGTGGATGTAATCACGAACGCCGGTGCCGTCAACGGTGTCATAATCGTTTCCGAATACTCGAAGCTCTTTAAGCTCGCCGTTTGCAACCTTTGCAACATAGGGCATGAGGTTGTTGGGAATGCCGTTGGGCTCTTCGCCTATTATGCCGCTCTTATGAGCACCGATGGGATTGAAGTAACGAAGCAAAACAGCCGACCAATCCTTATCCGCAACGCAAAGGTCACGGAACATCTGCTCGCTCATGTATTTTGTCCAGCCGTAGGGATTTGTACAGCCAAGCTCATATTCTTCCTTAAGGGGTACTTCGTCACCCTCACGGTATACTGTTGCGGAAGAACTGAATACAACACGCTTTACGTTATGAGCCGTAAGTGCTTCACAGAGGGTAAGAGTACAGCCGAGATTGTTCTGATAATATTCAATGGGCTTTGCAACGGATTCACCGACTGCCTTGTAGCCTGCAAAGTGTATTGCCGCAACGATGGGGTACTTGTCAAGAATCATGTCAAGTGCTTCTCTGTTGCGTACATCTTCCTGATAGAAAGGAATGTCTACGCCTGTTATTTTTTTAAGCCTTGCAAGGGATTCTATTTTGCTGTTTGAAAGATTGTCTATTATAACGGGCATATAGCCTGCTTCGATAAGTTCAACACAGGTGTGGCTTCCTATAAAGCCGGCACCGCCGGTAACAAGAACATATTTTTTGTTTTCCATAATTTTTACCCCTAAGTGTATTTTTTATTATTTTACTACTTTTGCGATGTATTTACAATAGCTTAGCCATGGTATAAAATCAAGATATGCACGAATTTATAAGAGAAACGGCGGCAAAAAGCGGATTTTGCGAAGTGTTTTTTGTAAAGCCGGATAAAATAGAAAATTGGAGAGAGCATGCGGACTCGGTCGGGCTTTCTCATGTTAAGCTTTTTGATGATGTAAAAGCCGCATATTCGTATGCAACCTCGCTTGTGCTTTTGATATACCCGTACGAGGCTTTTGAAAATGATACACGCATAAGTGCATATTATATAGCTTCAAACAAGGCATATCATGCCTTGAGGGTAATAACCGATGCAATTAAGGAGCAGGGATATAACGCCGAGAATGCAAAAATTCCGCTTCGGGCAATGTTCTTAAAAAACGGTATAGGTGCTCTTTCAAAAAACGGACTTTTAAGGTATGCAAATTACGGCTCACGAATAATACTTGCTGCAATAGCTACGGACTGCGTACAGCCTCAAAAAAATGAGATACTCAAAACCGAAAAGTGCGATGAAAACTGCGACGGGTGCATTAAAAGCTGTCCCGTTTGTGCAATATCGAAAAACGGTATTGAGCAGAGAAAATGTATGCGTTATTATATGGACGACGTTCCGTATCCCGATAATGTGCTTGAAAATATCGAACATTATATGGGGTGCGAGATATGTATGTATGCGTGCAGGGAGAATGCCCGGCTTAAAAAACGTATTCCGACAGAAGCGGAGACAGAGGCTTTCGACACAAACTCACTTGCACTCGGTAACGACAAAGCCGCAAGAGAGCTGGTCGGTAAGAATTTCACAAGACATAAAAAGCTCCAGTATGAGGCATTGAATTTCATACAAAGGGAAGAAAACAAAAAGGAAACATAAAATATGAATTGCAGTATTTTCGATATTATAGGTCCACGCATGATTGGGCCGTCAAGCTCACATACGGCAGGAGCGGTACGAATAGGGCAGATTGCCAATAAGCTTGTAGGCTCACACGTTGCGAAAGCCAAAGTAACGCTTTACGGCTCTTTTGCCGAAACAGGGCGTGGACACGGCACGGATATGGCGATAGTGGCAGGAATACTCGGTATGGATCCCGATGAGGGCGGAATACGCTATTCTTTCCTTACGGCACAGCAGATGGGTATAGATATAAAAATAGACTTCAGTCATGAGGAAGCACTGCACCCAAATACTGCAAGGGTTCATGTTGTCGGTGCAAACGGTCGGGAATATACTTACATAGGTACTTCCGTGGGCGGTGGACGCATTGAAATAACTTCAATAAACGACATGGAAGTGGGTTTCTCATGCGAATATCCCACGCTTATAGTGTTTCATGATGATAAACTCGGTACAATAACAAAAGTAACCTCGATTTTGGCGGCGGAAAAGATAAATATTGCCTTTATGAAAGTTTTCCGTTCACAAAAAAGTCAGGCGGCATGCATGGTAATAGAAACCGACTCGCAAATAAACGACAGCGTGCTTAAAAAGATAGAAGAAGCCGCAGAAAATATATCGGAGGTATGCTTCATATGAATATGATATTTTCTACGGGTGAAGAATTGCTTGAAATATGTAGGAGTGAGAATATTTCAATAAGCGAAGCGGCAATACGCTATGAGCTTGAAATAAGCGAGCGTGACCGTGATGGGATATATGAGGAAATGCGTCTTAATCTTAAAACGATGAAGGACAGCATAAAGAAAGGCTTTTCAAGCAAGCACGTTTCAATGTCGGGGCTTGTCGGCGATGATTCGCTGGCAATGCTTGAATTTGCGTCACATGCCGCAATGGGTGAAAGAATGGCAAAAATAGTTGCGTCGGCTATGGCGGTCACTGAGGTAAATGCTACTATGGGACGCATAGTTGCTGCACCCACGGCAGGTGCAAGCGGAATACTTCCGGGTGTTTTGATAGAGTTTGCACATCAGCATGAATTAAGCGATGAAATAATATTAAAAGGTCTTTTCAATTCGGCGGCAATAGGTGTATTGATAGCAAAAAACGCAAGCATATCGGGTGCTTCGGGCGGATGTCAGGCTGAAACGGGCTCAGCGTCTGCAATGGCGGCATCGGCACTTGTCGAAATGCGTGGAGGCACAGCAAAGCAAAGCCTTGATGCGGCGGCAATTACTCTTAAAAACGTAATGGGGCTTGTTTGTGACCCTGTTGCAGGTCTTGTTGAATGTCCGTGCATAAAGAGAAATGCACTCGGTGCTGTCAATGCAGTGCTTTGCAGTGATATGGCTTTGGCAGGAATAAAGAGCATAATTCCTTTTGATGAAGTAGTCACAACAATGAAAAATGTAGGCAGAATGATGCACCATGACCTTAGAGAAACCGCAAAGGGCGGTCTTGCATCAACGCCTACAGGGCTTAAAATAGCCGAGAACATGGCAAAGGCAAAATATGATATTGCAGGTACGGATAACAGCAAAAGAGATTAAGGGAGTTTGATTTAATGCCGCTTTTAACAGTAAGAAACGATATAACAAACATGACTGTTGATGCAATAGTCAATGCGGCAAATCCGTCGCTTTTGGGCGGAGGCGGTGTTGACGGTGCCATACACAGAAAAGCAGGAAAAGAGCTTTTGGCGGAATGTAAAACACTCGGCGGCTGTGAGGTCGGTGAGGCGAAAATAACAAAAGGATATAAATTGCCCTGTAAATATGTGATACATACCGTTGGCCCAATATATAAAGACGGAAAGCATGGCGAAAAAGAAAAGCTTGCTTTGTGTTATGAAAACTCTTTAAAGCTTGCAAAGGAACACAATTGTGAAACGGTTGCGTTTCCGCTTATATCGGCAGGTGCGTATGGCTATCCAGGGCAGGAAGCGTCAAAAATTGCGTCAAAAACAATAGCCGATTTTTTATCGAATAATGATGATATGACTGTTTACATGGTTATATTCGATAAAACATCATATACAATAAGCAAACAGCTTTTTGACGATATAAATTCTTATATCGACGAAACATATGTTGAAGAATATGAGGAAGCATATCCGAGAAGACGTATAAACTCATACAGTCAGAGCTCGGCTTCGATTGAAGAATCGGCACAGAGCTTTTTTGCACCCATGGCGGCAAAGAGCGTTAAAGACGAGCTTGACGATGTGTTGTCGAACATGGACGAAAGCTTTTCTGAGATGCTTCTTCGCAAGATAGATGAAAAGGGAATGACGGATGCGGAATGTTATAAGCGTGCAAATATAGACCGCAAGCTTTTTTCAAAGATTCGAAGCGATAAGTTTTACCGCCCTAAAAAGAATACAGTGCTTGCGTTTGCGATAGCTTTGGAGCTTGATATAGCTCAAGTCCGTGAAATGCTGAAAAAAGCAGGCTATGCACTGTCACACAGCAATAAGTTCGATATAATAATAGAGTTTTTCATTAAAAAAGGAAACTATGATATATATGAAATAAACGAAGCACTTTTCAGCTTTGACCAGGCCCTTTTAGGCGGTTGATTTTGTCGCTTTATAAGCGACCTAACCTTTCTTTTTTCGGTGTAGAATTAGTACATCAAATGAAAGAGAGGTTTTTTATTATGAAAAATGCAATTACGGAAATGGTATTTATTCTTGACAGAAGCGGCTCGATGGGAGGACTTGAAGCAGATACGATAGGCGGCTTTAACTCAATGATAGAAGAGCAGAAGAAAAAGGATGGCAAGGCATATGTGACGACAATACTCTTCGATAATGAATATGAAACATTGCACGACAGAGTGGAGCTTGACAAAATAAAGCCCATGACGGATAAAGAATATACCGTACGGGGCATGACAGCATTGCTTGATGCAGTGGGAAAGGCAATAAACCATATCGGCAATATTCATAAATACGCAAGGAACGAAGATGTGCCCGAGCATACCATGTTTGTCATAACGACCGACGGTGCGGAAAATGCAAGTACAATATACGAGCAGGCACAAATAAAGCATATGATAGAACGTCAGAAGAAAAAGTACGGCTGGGAATTTATATTCATCGGTGCAAATATTGATGCGGTCTCAACAGCAAAGCGTATGGGAATAGCCCCCGAGCGTGCGGTTGAGTACAGACAGGATTCAAAAGGCACAAGAGGAGTATATAACGGAATATCCAATGCAGTATGCTCGATGCGTGAATGCGGAAAAGTGGACGAAAATTGGAGCGAAGATATAAGAATGTATAGGGAGGAAACGAAGTAAGCCCAATGGGCTTACTCCGTGAGGTTATAAGTTATAGTGAATATTGAATAAGTTAAGTAAAAAACTCCGCTTTTTAATTTGCGGAGTTTTGGTTAGTTTTATTAACTTATTTTTTTTACACCTTTGCAAAGCCTTTGTCGATGTCTGCGATTATATCATCAACATCCTCAAGACCGACGGAGAAACGAATCATGCCGCCCTCGATGCCTGCCGCAACAAGCTGTTCGTCTGTGAGCTGACGGTGGGTTTCGCTTGCAGGGTGGAGAACGCAGGTGCGGATATCTGCAACATGAACTTCGTTTGAAGCAAGCTCAAGCGAGTTCATGAAACGCATAGCGGCTTCTTTTCCGCCCTTGATAACAAATGAGATAACACCGCTGCAGCCCTTGAGATATTTTTTGCCGAGTTCATAGCTTGCATCGCTCTCAAGACCGGGATAGGTTATGCTTTCAACCTTTTCGTGCTGTTCAAGGTATTTTGCAACTTTGAGTGCATTTTCGCAATACTGCTTCATTCTTACGGAAAGCGTTTCAAGACCTAAGTTGAGCAAAAATGCGGAGTGGGCGGCAGGATATACGCCGAAGTCACGCATGAGCTGCATTCTTGCCTTTGTGATGTATGCGGCCTTGCCGTAGGTTTCAATGTATGAAAGTCCGTGATAGGATTCGTCAGGCTCTGTGATACCGGGGAAATTGCCCTTTGTCCAGTCAAAATTACCGCTGTCAACAATAACGCCGCCAACCTGCACCGCATGACCGTCCATATACTTTGTTGTGGAATGTATTACTATATCGGCACCGAAATCGAACGGCTTGCAGAGTATGGGCGTTGCAAAAGTGTTGTCAACTATGAGAGGAACATTGTGTGCGTGTGCTATGCGTGCAAAACGCTCGATATCGAGAACGCTCAATGCAGGGTTTGCAATGGTTTCACCGAAAACAGCCTTTGTGTTGGGCTTGAATGCAGCGTTTATTTCTTCGTCGGTTGCATTCTTGTCAACAAATATGCACTCAATCCCCATCTTTTTAAATGTGAATGCAAAGAGATTGACAGTACCGCCGTATATCTCGCTTGTGCTTATAAAGCTGTCACCTGCTTCGCAAAGGTTAAGTATTGAAAGCATGCTTGCAGCCTGACCGGAGGTTGTACACATTGCACCTATACCGCCCTCAAGGTCCGCTATCTTTCTTTCAACAGCCATAACCGTGGGGTTTGCGAATCTCGAATATATAAGGGAGCGTGTCGGCTCGTCAAAAACTGCAGCAACTTCCTCCGTGGAATCATAAACATATGTGGTACTCTGAACTATGGGCATTACTCGCGGCTCTGTGTTGCCGGGTGTGTAGCCTGCATGCAAACATTTGGTTGCGTCTTTCATAAAAAGTCCTCCGAAATTATTATCAAATTATATTATATCACAATTTATATTACTCTTCAGCCTCATACTTAGAAATTTTTTCAATGCGGCGAATGTGACGCTCGTCGTTTGAAAAAGGAGTTTTGAGCCAGGTTGAAGCTATCTCTTTTGCAAGCTCTATGCCGATTATTCTGCCGCCGAGTGCAAGCACGTTTGAATCGTTATGTTCACGTGTAAGCTTTGCCATTAAGGGATCGGTGCAGAGTGCACAACGGACATTCTTTACTTTGTTTGCACAAATCGAAACACCTATTCCCGTGCCGCAAATTACGATGCCACGCTCAACGGTACCGTCCGATACTGCCTCTGCAAGGGGGAATGCATAGTCCGAATAATCTATGCTGTCGGTGCTGTAACAACCCATATCGGTTATTTCGTAGCCGAGGGAAGAAAGATAGGGAATGAGCTGTTCTTTATACTCAAATCCGCCATGGTCGCTTGCGATAGCAATCTTCATTTTGAAATTATCCTCCGTTTTGCAGTTATCTGCATTTTTATATTTTATTTTAATGCACTTTCCAGCTTATCAACGATTTTGGAAATAAGCTCTTCAAGCTCAAGTGCCGTATTATAATAAACCGCATCGTTTGAACCGTAGGGGTCCGATACATCGCCGCATTCACCTGCAAATTCATAAAGCGTGTATGCGTTCGGCATATTTATATAGGCTCTGTGACTCCTTGTCATGCAAAGCACCAAATGTGCCGAGTTCAGCATTTCTTCGGTGAGCTTAACTGCCGTGTGTGAAAAATCATTTATTCCCAATCGGCTCAATGCATTTTTTGCACCGCTTGACAAGGGCGAAGAATCGGCAAATATTCCTGCACTTTGTGACTTGAAAAGATGTCCAAGCCCTCTTTGCTTTATTTCACGGTCGAAAATTGCTTCCGCCATGGGGCTTCTGCAGGTATTGCCCGTACATACAAAAAGAATTTCAAGCTTTTCGTTCATTATATCACCCTAAAACCCGATGCACGAAGCAGTCTGTTCATGTATGCAAGCCCTTCGCCGTCAATGTCTACCGCTTCGGTAAGTATTATATCATAATCACTGCCGTATTTACGAAGCAGTGAGAAAAGATTTGCACACATCGTTTTAGCATCGCTCCTGTCACCTATTGTAGCACAAGTAAGTCCCTCATAAAAGGGGAGTGACGAAACGGTGGAAAATATTATGCACTTTTTGCCATGAGCGGTATGCTCAAAATAGGCGGATTTTATCTTTTGTGCGGTTTCGGCAAGTGTTCCCGAAGCAATTATTACCTCGGCATCAGGGGAGTAGTGCTTATACTTCATACCGGGAGAAAGCACCCGTTCACCGTCTTTTAAAGGAGAAAGAACCGCATCGGCAACCTTTACTTCACCGAGTATTTTACTTAGCATATCAACGGTTACTGCACCCGGTCTTAAAATTGTGGGTGTACCCACGAGTGAGAGCACGGTGGATTCCACACCGCAGTCACATTTTCCGCCATCGATTATTGCAGCTATTCTGCCGTCCATATCCTCTTTTACGTGTTCAAAACAGGTGGGGCTCGGCTTGCCGCTTATGTTCGCACTCGGTGCGGCAACGGGTACGCCTGCCGCCCTTATAAGCGAAAGTGCGGCTTCGTGTGCAGGCATACGTACAGCCGCAGTATCAAGGTTGGCTGTAACTTCGTTGGGTACATTATTGCTCTTTTTGTATATAAGGGTAAGCGGCCCCGGCCAAAAAGCATCAATCAGTTTAGGTGCATTTTCAGGTACGCTTTCCCAAAGCTCATGAAGCATATTTTTATCCGCAACATGAAGTATCAGCGGATTATCGTTAGGCCTGCCCTTAGCGTGAAAAATGCGGCTTACGGCATCGGGATCAAATCCGTTTGCACCAAGCCCGTAAACGGTTTCCGTGGGAAACGCAACAAGAGAGCCCTGCCGTATCAGTTCACCGCAAGGTGTTGAAAAATCATCGTTTAAATTGTAATAAACCGTTTTCAATCGTTCTCACCCGAAAGCTGTGCTGTTCTGTCTGCAAGAATCAAGCCTTCTATTATTTCGTCCATATCACCGTCAAGGAATGTATCCAAACGGTAGAGTGTCATGTTTATTCTGTGGTCGGTAACACGTCCCTGGGGGAAATTGTATGTACGGATACGCTCGCTTCGATCACCGCTTCCGACCATGCTCTTTCTGTCCTGTGCGGCGGCTTCTGCCTGCTGACGGGAATAAAGGTCGAAAAGGCGGCTCTTTAAAACACGCATCGCCTTATCCTTGTTTTTGTGCTGACTGCGTTCGTCCTGGCATTGAACAACAAGCCCTGTGGGCAGGTGAGTTATTCTTATTGCACTTTCCGTTTTGTTAACGTGCTGACCGCCTGCACCGCCGCTTCTGTATGTGTCTATCTGCAAATCCTTGGGATCTATCTCAACCTCAACATCGTCCGCTTCAACCATTACGGCAACCGTTGCGGCACTTGTGTGTATGCGTCCCTGTGACTCGGTTTCCGGAACACGCTGTACACGGTGTACGCCGCTTTCGAATTTCATTCTCGAATATGCACCCTTGCCCGTGAGCGACAGGGAAACTTCCTTTACGCCGCCCATTTCGGTCGTATTATCGCTCAAAAGCTCGGCTTTAAAGCCGTTGCGTTCCGCATAGCGAAGGTACATTCTAAGTAAGTCCGCACCAAAGAGTGCCGCTTCATCTCCGCCCGTGCCTGCACGAATTTCGATAATTACGTTTCTGTCGTCATTCGGGTCCTTGGGCAAAAGCAGAACTTTAAGCTCCTCTGTAAGCTTTTCGGATTCTTCTTCAAGTAAAGCAAGCTCCTCGTGTATCAAATCACGCATTTGAGCATCTGCTTCATTGAGCATCTCCTTGCATGACGCAAGCTCTTCCGCATTTTTCTCAAAGCGTGAATATACCGTTACTATATCCGCAAGCTGTGCGTGCTCCTTGGTCATATCAAGCCACTTTGAGTAATCGTTCATTGCATCGGGCAATGAAAGAAGCTCTGTAAGTTCATCGTATCTCGTTTTTATGTTTTTCAATTTGTTAAGCATAAAAATATCCTTTTATTTAATCTGTAAGTGACGCCGCCTCGGTGCCGCATATGCTGATAACGTGCTCACGTGCCAAGCGTATGTTCTTTTTTATGCTTGAATCCATTTCCTCGTAAGCCGTAATTCGTGATATATCCTCATAACAGGGCAATGTCTGATGCAAACGTTCACCGCTTGAAAGCTTTTGTCTACAGCAGTATACAGGTAAATATTCAAGCTTTGTCACGTTTATGTCGCGTGTTGATGCATCTTTGGTAAGCTCCATTGCAACAAAAAGACCGTAATCCTTGGGTGACGGTGCCATGTTGGATATGAAGTTGCCAAGCGAGTAAATCACGGGGACGTTTATTTTCTTACCGTCACGCTCTGCCTCTATCCATTTGATGGGCTGTACGACATGGGGGTGTGAGCCGACTATTGCATCAACACCGTATGCTATAAGGTCGAGTGCGGTTTGCTCCTGCTTGCTGTCCTGAACATTTTCATACTCATCGCCCCAATGTACACAGGCTATTATAAACTCTGCACCTTTATCTCTGCAAGCTTGTATATCTGCACATAAAAGATCTGTATTATTATAAAGCCTTGCAACGGCAAATGTATGTTCTTCGCTTGATAAACGCTCATTGTAGCTGTTTATGCTGTCTGTTGCGGCTATTATGCCGACCTTTATGCCGTTTACTTCTATTATAAGGGGTGTTTCGCGGTCTTCTTTTGAAAGAAAAGTTCCCGTCTGATAAATGCCTGCTCCCCGAATTATATCTATAGTTCTGTAAAGTCCGCAAGCGTCACGGTCAAGGCAGTGATTGTTTGCGGTTGTAAGCACATCAAAGCCCAATTCCTTAAGATTCAAGGCAAGCTCATCGGGTGAGCTGAATTCCTGAAAACGGCTTGATGGGTTGGGATTGTCTTCTGTCGGCGGTCGTGCGTCACCTATGTTTTGAGTATATGCATATTCTGCACCGCCGAAAGTGCCCTCGTAATTGCCGACCATTATATCAACGCTGTTAAAAAGCTCACGCATGGGCTCAAAACTGCGTGTGAAGTCATAACTGCCGTCACTCTTTTTCGCTGTGGATATCTGACTTTTCATCATTAAAATATCGCCCACAAAACCGAAAGTTGCCACGGAATCGGTAGGGACAGGGGTAGGTGTTGGTGTCAGAACGATAGTGGGTAAAGCAGATGATGAGTGAGCAGGTGAAGTCGTATCTGCCGAAAAAGCGTTGTTGACTGTTATGCTGTCTTTCGTGCACGATGCAAATAATACCGTGCAAATTATGAGAATAAACAATATGCTCACAGAAATAATATTCTTCTTCATTGCTTGTCCACCACCGTTACTCTGTCGTTGCCGCTAAGGTCTTTTATTGTATAACCGCCGCCGAAAAGCGTCATTACGCTTTCTGCCATATCATAGCCTATTTCCAAAAGCATTTTTCCTCCGTCCTTCAAAAAACTCGAATAATCTTTTTTGAGGGTACGGTAAATATCAAGCCCGTCAATGCCTCCGTCAAGTGCAAGGATCGGCTCGTTTTTAACTTCCCTGTCAAGCGTAGCTATGTCTGCTGTCCTTATATAGGGAGGATTGCATACTATCATATCATACTTTTTTGTTATGCAGGAGAATATGTCAGTCTGTATAAATTCGGCATTTAAATTGAGCGATTCTGCATTTTTTTTGCTCAAATCAAGTGCGTGCGTGCTTATGTCGGCAAGCGTCAGGTCAACTTTTGTACCTTTTTCCTCGGAAAGCTTTTTAATTGAAAGCCCTATACAGCCGCTTCCGCAACACAAATCAAGCACTGAAAACCTCTCTGAATCCTTTGTAAGCTCAAGTGCAAAAAGCACAAGTGTTTCCGTATCGGCTCTCGGGATAAGTACATTTTCACGCACGAAAAAGGGAAGCCCCATAAACTCCCATTTGCCGAGCAAATATTGTAAGGGAATATGTTCACTGCGTTTTTGAACCATGCTGTGAAACAAAGCAGCTTTATCTTCATTTGCTTCTTCATTCATGCTCAAAATAAGCTTTTCGTTTGAAATATCAAAGCAGTGACAAAGCAGTATTCTTACTTCAAAAGAAGCACTTTCCCCTATAATCGGGGAAAGTGTGTTTTTTGCATCCGAAAAAAGCTGTGAAAACGTACTCATGCGTCTTTCTTTTCTTCTGAATTGTTGGAATTGCTTGTATTGCAGGACGAAGCGTTGCAAGCTATGGCTTCATCTTGCATTGAAGTCATGGCAAGGTTGAAAGAAGTTATTGCAACTTCTATCATATCCTCGGTAGGTTCTTTTGTTGTGATATACTGCAATGCCATACCGGGGGCACGTATTATGCGTGTAAATATGTTTTCGTGCTTTGCCGCAAACTGAAGCACTTCATATGAAATACCTGCAACAAAGGGAAGGAAAAGCAATCTTGTTGCAAAGCGGACAATGAATGTACCGCCGAAATCAACCGCCGCAAAAAAGAGTATGGATATTGCCATAACAAGGAACATATAGTTTGTTCCGCATCTGGGGTGCAATCGAGAATGCTTCATTGCATTTTCGGGAGTTAATTCTTCTTCTGCCTCATAGCAGGCGATTGTCTTATGCTCCGCACCGTGATACATGAAAACACGGCGTACGTCTTTTATGCAGGCACAGAAAATTATGTAGCCTATAAAAATTATAAGGCGTACTGCACCTTCTGTAAGGCTTCTCCAAATTTTCGGCCCCAAATATTCGGCACCGAATATGAGCGAGCTTACGAGCGTGGGCAGGAAAAAGAACAAGCCTACGCTTAAAAGTACGGCAAATATAACCGCAAAGCCCATAACGATGGTTTCAACGGATTTCCCGAGTTTTTCGGAAAGCCATTTTTCAAACTTTGAGGGTTCTTCTTCAAATATTTCTTCGCCTGCTATTTTTGCGGAATCCGTAAGTGTCTGCATACCGATAACGAGCGAGTCAACAAACGAAACAACGCCGCGTACAATCGGAAGACCGAAAAATGTACCTTTTTTTGCTTTCGATTCATGGGGCTTATAATCGGTAACTATAGTACCGTCGCTTTTTCTTACCGCAAGTGCTATACCCTTGGGGGCACGCATCATCACGCCCTCCATAACGGCTTGACCGCCGATTGAACATTTCTTCATAAAATATAACTCCTTATACTTTGTCAACAATATTATAGCACATAAATTAAGAATTCAGTGTGAAAAATGGTTGAAATCACTCTTTTTAGGCAATAATAGCTTTGAGGTGAATAAAAAATGGCAAGAAAAAGCAGATTTTCAGTGAAATTCAAGAGGGCTTGCGGCAATGCCCGTGAGTTTTTAAAGGGAAGAAAGGTTTATGTTGCGTCGTTTGCGGCTTTGGCAATAATCGGGTTTGTGTCCGTACTTGCGTTTAACGGTTCAAACGGCGGCACGGGAGAGGGGACAAATGAAGCGAATCAGATAAATATGCATCCGCTTCCCACTCAGGATACATCAAGCGTATCAAAATCAGAGGACGAGAATTTGATGCAGGCTTTAAATGAAGCTTTGAACACAGAAAAAAGCCCCATGCCTACGTTTCTCCCCGAATTTACAAAGACACCCGACACAAATGCGGCTGTAAGTGCAGAAAAGCTTATTGCACCCGTAGACGGTGAAATAATATGGGGCTACGCTGTTGACAGCCTTATATTTTCACGTACTCTCTCGCAGTGGATGACACATTCGGGCGTGGATATTGCATCAAAAAAGGGTACCGAGGTGCATGCAATTGCAAGCGGTTGTATTGAAAATGTATACACCGATGACCTGTTGGGAGTAACGGTGGTTTTGGTGCATGAAGACGGTATGATGAGCGTTTATGCAAACTTAAAAGAAGAGCCGCCCGTAGAAGAAGGACAGCTCGTAAATAACCGTGATATTATAGGATACGTGGGGGATACTGCAATAAGCGAATGCATGGAGGAAAGCCATTTGCATCTTGAGCTTTATAAGGATACGCTCCCCGTTGACCCGAATGAATATATACGTTTTGACAAAACAAAAATAGAATAAAGCTTTAATATGTCGAAAAAGTCCTGATGGGACTTTTTCTATAGACTGAATATTTAAAGCTTAACCGCACCGTCACGCAGACGCAGGAAGTAAATATATTTTTCTTTAACGCTTATTCCCGTAAGTGCAAAGAGTGCCTCTGCATAAAGTGAAAGCTGTGTTTCGTGCTTCTTTGCCGCTTCGTATTTTTCAGACGGATAGGCAATATAGTCTGTTTTATAATCAATAAGCACCCATTCTCCGTCCTCAATAAAGCAGCAGTCTATCATACCCTGGAGCAATATTGTATCATCTGCCGACGTGTCAATGATTTTTGAAGCTCTTACACGGTGATTGAACTTCAACTCACGCTCTACGCGGCTTGAAGAACAAAGCCGTTTGCCTATATCGCTTTCAAAGAAACCGAGTATTGCGAAAATATTTACTGCCTCGGCCTCTGCTTGCGTTATATGACCTGATTCCAAAAGTCGTTGCAATTCTTTATTAATGCTTTCCCGTGTGTGTGGCATGATCGAAATATGCTCCATGAGGGTGTGGGTAGCCGTACCTCGTGCGGTTGCTTCCTCCACGCCTTCTTTTTGCGTGATAAAATAAGGAACCGTGCGTTTTTGAAGCGTATTGCCGCTTAATGAAGATACGCTTATTTTTGACGGAAGCTTGGTGGATTCGATAAAAGGATAGCTCCATGCAAAGGGCGAATCCTCACTCATGGGAGTGGGGAGGGAGGCTTGTGATGCAAAAAGCCTGTATTGCGACTCGTCAAGCTCATCTTCGGATAATCTTGCGGACGCCGACAGATGAATGTGCGGCTGTATGTTCAAATACATGAGCCAGTCAAGAAATGTTTTTGCATATAATGCTCTTGTCGGAGTCAATACCTTTGATGCTTCACTGTAACGCTTTTGGACATTGTCTACCGCACCTATAAGTATGAGCTGTTCCTTTGCACGTGTCATTGCAACATATAAAAGACGCATTCTCTCGGCGATATTCTTTTTCCTTATACGGGCAAGTATGCTTTTGCGGTAAATCGTGTCGATTTTCGCATTGTCACGTATCGGTCGTATGCCTATTCCCAACTCTCCGTCAGTAAGAATGGGGTTGGAACTGTCCTTTTCATTGAATTTTGCATCAAGTCCTGCAAGTATAACAACCGGATATTCAAGACCTTTGCTCTTATGTATTGACAGCACGGAAACAACATCACTGCTGCCTTTCATAACGGTACTCTCTTTTCCATGCTTGCTCGCCTTATCCATGTAGGTAATGAAAGACGAAAGTGAACGTACTCCGTTTGCGGTGAAATTCTGAGCTCTCATGATGAGTGCATCAAGGTTTCCGCAGCGTACCTCGCCACCCTTGAGTGCCGATACATATTCGTAAAAATGAGTTTCGTCAAGCAGCAGGCTTAAAAACTCGGGTAATGGCAAAAGACGGCTTTCATTACGCCAAAGCTCTATTTTGTCAAGTATGGAGCGGCTTTTTTGCCCCAATAACGTATCGTCCTTTGATGCGTTGATAAGTGCATCGATTATTTCTTCGTTATTGTCTTTTGATCTGTAAGCGGATACCAAACGAATAAGCTCCTCGGTCTTAAAACCGCCTATTACGGAGCGAAGCACGCTCACAAGCGGTATGTCCTGCCTGCGATTGTCTATTATGCGAAGCAGATTCATAAATATCTGAACTTCAACGGCATCGAAATAATCTCCGCTGTGATCCGCAAGTGCGGGGATTCCTTCGCTTGCAAGTGTTTCAACCCAATGCCTTGCGATATTTTTCGGAGAGTGGTGCAGTATTGCAAAATCCGAATATTTATATGGGCGTGTTTCACCCGTAAACGGGCTTGTGTATTCTTCGGAGGCAATAATTTCCCGTATGCGTGCGGCAGCAAGCCTTGCTTCCGCTTCTGCATTGCTTAAATTGCGTTCGTGGTTTTCACCGTCCGTATCGGTTTCGTCCGAGTCAAGCTCATCCGCCTCGCAGTTTAGCATATTACCCGAGCGGTCTATAAGATGAAGTTCGACATTTCCTCTGCCCATGGCGGCAATGCCGCTTTTTAAAGCCGCATTTTCATCGTATTCTATCGAGCAGGTTTCACGACGCATTATTGTGGAAAAAATTTCGTTCACACGGTCAATGACCGAAAGACTGCTTCTGAAATTGGCATTCAAGTCTATACGTGTTCCTACATTGCCATCTGCATAAAGGTCGTATTTTTCCATAAACAGCTTCGGCTCTGCAAGCCTGAATCCGTATATCGACTGCTTAACATCGCCTACAAGGAACAGATTGTCCGCACGCTTTACAAGCTGTATTATGCTCTCCTGAACAAGGTTGGAATCC
>JAZNWT010000080.1:0-3728 GCA_045593465.1 Clostridia bacterium | reverse complement strand
CTGCGGCGGCGTCAAGCTCAAACTCCGTTTCCCTGCTGCACGCTTTTGCAAACACGGCTTTCATAAGCTTGCCGCACTGCTCGTCGGACAGTTTATTTATGTATTTGTCGTAATTGTTATACAGCACAAAGCTTTTTTTCTCCATAAAATCCTCCTTCCGTAATTGCTTTTTTAAACCGCTCGGTTTTTAAGGAAAGCAAAAAATCGGCTCGCTTTTTCTTGCGAACCGATTTTCAATCTGTTTATTTCAGTATATTTATTTTATCAGAGTCAAAATGCAAAGTACAGTGCAAAATAACTGCACGAAAATTGCACATAAAGGGGATTTTCAGCACTTACATTCGCTCGGCCATATTATCGAGTTTGTATTAACGCTCATCTTCAAAAGCGTTTCACAGCATACGGTATTTTTTTCGCCGTTTGACGAAAAGCCAAAGCGTGCAAGCAACTTTTGCTGTTCATCTTTTGCCCACATATATATTTTTTTGTTCGGAAGCTCTTGAAATTTAAAAAGAATCATACGCAAAACAAGTTCATCGAATATTGTGCCGCGATAGGCCTCGCTGAGCACTATTCTTTCTATGCGTATATCCCCCGTTTTCTCATCGGGACAAGCGGTACCTATTGCCATCATGCTCAAATCGTCTTTTTTTCTGACGAATACGTGCACAGCATAAAAATCAGACGGTACGGTTTTTATATTTTCTTCTTCAAGTGTACGGACGGCATCATTGCCCATATACCATTTTGCTTCAAACATTTACAAAATTCCTCTGTATGCATTTTTTAGCTCGTTGTAATATAGTAAACCGAAATTCATTTTATGTAAAGATGCTCTACTCTGCTTTTTCCGGGTTATTCTGAGCATTATTGAGCGGAAACTCTACTTTTATCTCGGTTCCGCCGGATATTCCGTCCTTTACGGTTATGTCGGCACCGTGGCAAAGTGCGGCATGCTTTACTATTGCAAGCCCCAAACCCGTGCCGCCGCTGTTTCTCGAATGGCTCTTATCCACTCGGAAAAATCTTTCGAATATGCGTGTGCGGTATTCCTCGGGTATGCCTATTCCCGTATCCACAACCTTAAGTATTGCACTGTTCTCATCACGCATTACGCTCACAGTGACAAAGCCGCCCTTTTTATTGTATCTTATGGCATTATCGCAAAGATTGTACACTATCTCATAAAGCTGTGACCTGTCGCCGTGCATGGTGCAGTACTCACCCTCAAAGCGTATTGCAACATTTTTTTGCTTTGCATTTATTTCAAGGTTTGCAACGGTTTCCTTTGCTATTTCGCACAAATCCAAAAGCTCAAAGTTGCCGTCGCCTATATTGACGCCCGTTTCATCAAGCTCCGTGAGCTTTATTATATCGCCTATGAGCGTTATCATTCTGCCTGCTTCATCGTGGATATGCTTTGCAAACGGCTTTATGTCCTCATCACGTGCTATGCCTGTTTCTATCATTTCCGCATAGCCCGATATTGACGTGAGCGGAGTTTTTAATTCGTGGGATATATTAGCCGTAAACTCACGCCTTGTTTTCTCGTTCTCCTGCCTCTTTATGTACTGCTGCTTTGCGGCATTTGCAACGCTTTCAAGCTCTTTGGGCAGTGTTGCATACGGATCCGTTTCCAATAATTCAAGCTTTACCGTGAGCCATTTCATCATGCTTTTTGAAATTAAAAATGCGGAAACCGTTGATATGAAAAGCACAAGCACAAAAACGATCATCAAAGTTGAGCCTGCCTGTTCGAACATCATTTGAACGGGGTTTATGTCAGTTGCAAGGCGTATTATTCGATTATCCTTCAGCCTTGTTGCACAGTAATATGTTTTTAAGCCCGTTATGTCGGATACTCGCTCCGCACTGCTCATTATATTGCGGCTTGCTGCTTTTATTTCGGGATATTCACCGAAATCACAGCCCACCTCGTTTTGAAGATGGTCGGCACTTTCAAATATCACAACTCCGTTTTCGTCAAAAAGCGTGATTCTTATTTTTGTTCCGTGATACACTTCCAGAGCGTTTAAATCGTCCGTACTTTCAAAAAGCCATGCTATTGTTTGCGTATCACGCTCAAGGTCGCTCTTGACTCCTTTTATAACGGTTGCACCGAAAAGCTTGAGCATCAAAACAAATGTCACCAGGAATGTGACAACACCGACGATTATGAATTGAATATTGAGCTTTCTTCTCATAAATCAACGCTTCCCGAACTGTCTTTATGCTCAGATCTTATTTTTTAAGCGGTAACCCACATTTCGTATCGTTTCTATATATGCTCCGCCGCTGTTGAGTTTTTTTCTCAAAGACTGCACATGAACATCAATAGTGCGTGTTTCGCCCTTGTAATCCATACCCCAAACATTTTCCATAAGCTTTTCTCTTGAAAGCACGATGCCCTTATTGATAAAGAAGTATTTTAAAAGCTCATATTCTTTGTATGTAAGGAAGCAAATTTCGCCGTTAACCGTGACAGTGCGTGTTTTATCGTCAAGCACCAGCTCACCGATAACAAACAAGCCCTCGTTTACATCTCCGTTTTCAGCCTTTGCACTTCTTCTGAGCACCGCTTTAACCCTTGAAATAAACTCCATTATTCCAAACGGCTTGGGTATGTAATCATCAGCACCCAAATCAAGACCGCTTACGGCATCTATTTCTGAGGTTCGGGCCGTGACCATTATGACGGGAACGGTATTGAGCTTCTCGGAGGCTTTCATTTTAGACAGTATTTCCATTCCATCCATGCCCGGAAGCATTATATCAAGCACTGTAAGTGACGGCTGTTTTTCTTCACAGGCTTTAAAAAATGCTTCGCTGTCAGCAAATCCGCACACCTCAAAGCCACTGCTTTTTAATGCGTATTCCTCCATTTTAAGTATGCTTTCATCATCTTCCACAATATATATAAGCATTATTTCACTCCTGTATGAGCCTTATTTATCGCACGGTTCACTGCACATAAGATGTATTTTATTGACTTTCTGTGCCAAATTCCCTCTTATAACACTTTATATTCATAACAAAGCCTTGTCAATAACGTGAATTTAGATATATAATCAATTTATGTTTATTATAGTAGGTTTGGGAAATATAGGCCGGGAGTATGAAAGCACAAGGCACAACGTGGGCTTTATGGTGCTTGACATACTTTCAAGGCGATGGAATATAGATATCAGAAAAAAGCACTGCCATGCCCTTTTGGGTGATGGTCGTTTTGGCGGCGAAAAAGTAATACTTGCCGCCCCCACAACATTCATGAACAATTCGGGCATATCCGTCCGTGAGCTTGTTAATTTCTATAAATGCGAGCATGACAAGCTGATTTTAATATACGACGATGCCGATATCGACACAGGCACTTTAAGAATACGTGCAAACGGAAGCAGCGGCACTCACAACGGCATGAGAAGCGTTATTTATCAGCTTGGGTTTGACGATTTTCCCCGTATACGCATAGGTATAGGCAAGCCCGAGGACGGGCGTGATATGATGTATCATGTGCTTGCTTCACCCAAGGGTGAAGAGCTTGCAAAGCTCAACGAAGCACTTATTCATGCCGCAGATGCGGTTGAAATGATTATTTCGGGCAAAATAAGTGATGCACAAGCGAAATTCAATATAAAGCATGGAAAAAAGCAAGTCGAAAAAACCGACACAAAAACCGATATTTGAAATACTCGATACTTATGAAGAGTATGTTAAGCTCCGACGCTCGG
>JAZNWT010000079.1:0-1557 GCA_045593465.1 Clostridia bacterium | reverse complement strand
GGCTCTAATCCGATTGTGGCGACATGTGCGTCACAAGCGGAAGAAAAACTTTAGAATTCATATGTTCCCCATGCCTGAACATCTACCGTGTCGGGCAATGTGCCGTTTGTCTTGTAGGAATCAAGAACTCTTGCAAATATGTAAATCATATTGTTTGTGTTTATCGTACCGTACGATGTTGTGCAATACTTGGGCAATGCACCTGTGCTGTCTATCGACTTTGCAATTCTCGAAGCAAGGTTTAAATACTCTGCTTTTGTAAAAGTGCAGCTTGTGATTGTTTCATCAACAACCTTTGAGGGTACTGTTATTTCTTCAAGAGGCAATACGGATTCTTTTCCTTGGTCAATGCCGACCACAGTCTTTACAAACATTGCAAGCATACTGCCACGGTACAGTCTGTTGCCATTTACGGTTACATATGTCGGAACATCGCTTGTGATTTCAAAAGCTGTCTGTACAAAGTTTGCACCGCTTAATATGTCATCAAATGCAACATATTGATATTCCGTTGTTTCACCGTCTGCAGGCGGTTTCGGCAATGTCTGTACCCACGCCGAAACAGCAATGCTTTCGGGGTATTTCTTTTCACTTCTTACATACGCACCTACCCCTGCAAAAATCCTAAGCATCGTTTCAAATGAAAGTGTTCCTATTTCCGTTTCCATGCTTCCGGGTGCTACCTGATTGTTTTCCATGTATTCAACAACATCTTGTGCAAGTGCAGCATACTGTGCTTTTGTAAGCTTCGTTCCCGTTATTGCCTCATACGATGTTTCGGCAAATGTTACATCATTTCCTGCAGTTAAAGTGTTGCTGTTAAAGTCAGACATAGCTTTAGCGGCATACTGTGCCAATATTCCAAGCAATTCGGGCATATAAACCTTTTTGCCGTCCACTGTTACATACTTAGGAAGCTTACCGTTGTTGTTTATCGACTTTTCAACGCTGTATGCGGCATACAGCACACTCTTTGTCTTTAAAGCCAAAACAAACGGAATATCATTTGTTTCAGCATATGTTTGAGCATATGAGCCTTCTATGCCGTAAATTGTAATGTTGGAGCAATTTTTAAATGCAGTATTGCTTATTTGAGTTACGCTGTCGGGAATCGTTACACAATTTAAGGCTGTGCAGTTATAAAACGCTCCTGCACCTATGCTTTCAACGCCACTTCCCATAGTTACGCAATTTAAAGCTGTGCAGTTATAGAACGCTCCTGCACCTATGCTTGTTACACTGTCACAAATTACAACGCTCGTTAAAGCCGCACATTCCGAGAATGCATAGTTCGCTATACTCTTTACAGGATAGTTCCCTATTTTAGACGGTATTACAACCTCTTCTGCCGAACCTGTATACTCCGTTATTTCTGCATATTTCCTGTCAACAATGTTGTAATTAAACGGAACTGCCGTCGTGGTAGGTGTGGGTGCCCCTGTCGGTGTGGGTGTAGGTGTAGATGTTACCGGCACTACCTCTACTGTATTTGCCGTCCATGTTACATCTTCAAATGTTTCTTCGTCTACGAGGAAGCTTTCATCGCTGATTGCGATT
>JAZNWT010000078.1:0-1779 GCA_045593465.1 Clostridia bacterium | reverse complement strand
GACCGAAGTTGCCGTCCTTTCTCTTGTAGATGACATTTACATCACCCGTTTCACCGTTTGTAAATACGTAGAAGGAATGGTTAAGCATATCGAGCTGAAGCATTGCTTCTTCAACCGTCATGGGTTTAATGTCGAAGCGTTTTACTCTTACTATCTTTGCTTCTTCCTCGTCATCATCATAGTCTGCCATGTCCAATGTATTAAATACACCTGCACGAAGGTCTTTTTCAAGCTTTGTGCGATGCTTGACTATCTGCTTTTCAAGCTTTTCAAGTACATTATCTATTGAAGCATACATATCAAGTGTTGCTTCTTCTCCCCTGACGAAGCCGCCCTTGTAGCGAATTGTAACTTCTGCAATGTGGCGATTCTTTTCAACAGCCAATGTTACGAACGCTTCGGCATCATCGGGGAAGAACTTGTCAAGCTTTTTAACCTTTTTATCAGTCAGCTCGAACAAATAGTCCGATATTTCAATGTTTTTTCCGTTTACGAAAATACGCATAGTCTTACTCCTTTCAGTCCCGAAAAAGCTCGGAACACTTTATCTGTTTTTATTATAACATACCACTGAGCAATAATCATCACTTATTTTTGTTTTTGCGGAAATTTTTGCAATTTCGTCAAAATGTTATTCATTTCCGTCTTTTCTGCCGCCGCATTTCTTTGAGCAGTTCTTGCAGTCACAGCATGAGCCTTTTTTCTTAAAATGCTTTACTATGCAGTAAACCGTCCATAAAACAATCAAAGCGGTTATTGCTATATACACCCAATCCATATTATCACCCTTTAGAAAAACAAAAGTCCCAAAGTATATATAAGGAAAGAAACCACGTAAGCTATTGCTATCTGATACAGCATTATAAATACCGTTTTCTTTTTGTCACGAAGCTCCCTGCCCATTGCGGCAACTGCGGCTATACACGGTGTATAGAGCAGTACGAACACCAAAAAGCTGTATGCACTTATGGGAGTAAAAGTACCCGAAAGTGCCGCCATTATCTCGTTTGACTGCATTGCAAGCGAAAAGCCGTAAAACATTGTAAGCGAGGAAACCACCGCTTCCTTTGCAACAAAGCCCGTAATGAGTGCAACCACCGCCTGCCATGTACCAAAGCCCAAGGGGGTAAACAACGGTGCTATAAATGAGCCTATCGTGCCGATTATACTTTCTTGCGGATCGGAAGTCATTTGAAGTGTGAATGTGAAGCTCTGTAATGCCCACAATACAACGCTCATTGCAAATATTATCGTTCCTGCCTTTTGGAGGAAGTGGCTCACACGCTCCCAAACATGGAGAAGCGTATTTTTCATGCTGGGAAATCTGTACTGCGGAAGCTCTATCATGAATGCCGCATCGTTGTTTTTGAATACCGTTTTTCTGAAAATCAAGCCGGAAATAATACCGACTATTATTCCCAAAACATACAGGCTTATTATCACAAGCCCTCGACCGCGAGCGAAAAACGCACCTGCCATAAGTCCGTAAACGGGCAATTTTGCACTGCAGCTCATAAACGGAACAAGCATAACGGTCATTTGCTTGTCTTTTTCGTTTTCAACGGTTCTTGCACCCATGACGGCAGGCACCGAACAGCCAAAGCCCATTAAAAGCGGTATGAAGCTTCTTCCCGAAAGACCTATCTTTCGCATGGGCTTGTCCATTATAAATGCTATTCTGCTCATGTATCCGCTGTCCTCAAGCATTGAAAGACAGAAGAACAGTATTGCTATTTGGGGAAGAAACGTCAAAACGCCGCCCACGCCCGTGAGTATACC
>JAZNWT010000077.1:0-4610 GCA_045593465.1 Clostridia bacterium | reverse complement strand
TCATAATCCTTTATCCGCTCTATCAAAAAGCCATGGAGATTGTTTTCCTCATAATACTCATGCGGAAGTGAGTTTAAAAACACCTGAGCTTCTTTTGTGTTTGCGTTTTCCTTTGCGATTTTCCTTAAAATCGGAGTCCTTACACCAATTACCTTTTCTTTATCAACCGTAGGCATAAGTGCACTGCAAAATTCCTTATATCCCTTATCCTCAAAGCTCAATATCAGTTTTGTTATACTGCTCACAGCGAATTGAACCTTTCTGAACCCTTTGTTTTAAGGTGTCGCATGAATACAGTGCACAATATCATCGTAATTACACTTACGCACACCAAATAAATGTACTCGTCAATAACATTTCTCGTGATAAAATACAATGCTACGGCAAGCATTATATATACCCACGGAATAAACATTCCCAAGAATATACTCATGCTCTGCTTTATTACAGCCGTTTCGCTTGTATAATCAAGCATTGGCAGCCTGAGATTGATATAAATTCCCCATAATGCACACAATACCGTAAAGAGCGTACAGCAAAGCAATACCATGATACATTCAATGATACCGAATTTCAGAATATACGAAAAGCCGATCGCAGCAATAGTTACAGCAGGCAAAGTAATAATCAAATGCAATGCTATCTTTGCCTCAAATATTTGCCACGGCAAAACAGGTAATGATTTTACTATCCAAATGCTTTTGCCTTCAAGCGAAATTGACGGCGAGGTTATATAATTCGTAGCCGAAATAAGCATTATTAAACCGCAAACTATAAGCGAAAAAATATTTTTGCCCAACAGCACCGCCAGATTTGATATCACATCGGCATTTATTGCCCCGAATATCAAAACAACAATAAGCATAATAGTACCCATGCCGCAGTTGAACATATAAATGGGGCTTGAAAGAAACCTTTTCAGCTCTTTTCTTAAAAGTGCACCAAAAGGTGATGCCGCTTTTATATCACCTTCCCTGTATGCTTTCTTTACCGTACCTCGTTTAGTCGTAGCAAGCTTTAAGAAGCTGTACGAAAGCACCGCATATACTATTGCAAACAAGGCAGATGCAATAATCACAAACCACAACAAAGACAGTGTATCACCTTTAGCACCGCATCCGAAAAGATACAACGGATATAGGAATGTTTTTATAAATCCGCCTATTTGCGATGCATTTTCTATTATCGCACTTATTATGGACGACGTCTGAGTATAAAGATATAAGTATAAACCGAAAAACAGAAAATACATCAAAGTTGTTATAATGTTCGTATTGTTGAATTTTGAAGCAAGCAATGCAATAAGGTAACCCAATATGCAGGAAAGCACAAGCGTTAGAGCGGGAAGCATGAATATTGCCGCCGCCAAAGCAAAAATGCCCTGAGGCGTAACTGCATTATTCATAAAATATACTATGAATGACGGTATTGTTACCACCGCTTGAAAAGCAAAGCACATTATATATACGCTTATCATTCGTACAAACAGTATTATTGACGGTTTTATGGGCATGGACAGCAAAAGCTCGTTATCCTTCGCCTGATAAAGCATGGAATATGTTGAAAATACCGAACCGATTATTCCTAAAATGATAGATATACCGCCAAGCATGGCAAAATACAGCCACATGAGTCCCATGTGAACAAAGGAATCGTAAAGTGTTTGTGAAAGTCCGAAAAACATAATCCCAAACATTAAAAACAAAAACGCAAACAACACGATGTACAGTACTTTATTGCTTGATTTTTTGTTTCCCTTTGTCATACTTGCAAGCAGTTCCAAAAGCTGCTTTTTAAAAAGTGCTTTAAGCATTGTTCGCTTCGCCCTCCAACTCAAGGAATACATTTTCAAGCGATGCATCGCCCTTTACCTGTTCCATAGTTCCGCTCTTGATTATTTTTCCGTTCTTTATTATTGCAATCTTATCGCAAAGCTTTTCCGCAACCTCCAAAACATGAGTTGAAAAGAATATTGCTCCGCCGTTATCACAAACTTCACGCATCATCTGTTTTAATGTGTAGCTTGCTTTCGGGTCAAGCCCCACAAACGGCTCATCCATTATGATAAGCTTCGGTTCATGAATAAACGCGGCAATTATTGCAAGCTTTTGCTTCATACCATGGGAATATGATGCTATTAACTGCGAGAGATTTTCCGTCATTTCAAATATATCGGCATATTTTTTAATGAGTGCTTTTCTTTTATCTGCTCCAACCTCAAAAATATCGCCCACGAAATTAAGATACTGAATACCTGTCATAAAATCATATAAATCGGGATTGTCGGGTATATAAGCCGTTTTGCTTTTGCACTGTATGGGAGCATTTTTTATGGAAACGCCATCTATATATATTTCGCCCTTATCAAACTGCAATATGCCGCATACTGCCTTTATCGTAGTTGTTTTTCCTGCACCGTTATGCCCGATAAAGCCGTATATCTCACCCCTGGTTATATGCAGATTTATGTTATCTGCCGCTCGTTTTCCGCCGTATGTTTTTGTTAATCCTTCTATTTTAAGCATGATACATTATTTCCTCCGCAATTTACTTTTTTTGAAGCTGAAATATTCATTACTGTATATATGCTTACAAGTATAGCAACACTAAGCACCAATATCAACAGCATAAAGCTTTGCCCCAAAGCATTACCAAAGCAATAAATGTTACAGTCCACCCCGTCCTTCAAAGCCTTTACAACTTCATGGGGCATATTGATTGACATTTGTTCAAACGCTCCTCTAAGCATGGTATTTCTAAGCAAAGCAGTACCGTAGGTCGTGGGCAAAAACGACAATGTGTTTTGCAAGAAAGTCGGGAAATTCGATATCGGCATATATGCACCGCAAATAAAACCGTAAGTAGAACTTACTATTGAACCTACTGCCGAGAGTTGACCTTGTGTTGAGAGAAAACAGTTTATTATCGAAGATAATGCAGTACCCAGCATAACAAGTAAAAACATTATAAAAACAGTTTTGAGTACATCGGCTGCTGTCATGTAAAAGCCTGTAAAGACAAGGTATATAAGCCCTACGCACAGTGCAAATGTGCATATGAGCATGGACACAAAAACTGTTGACACAAAATACGCAAGTGCCATTGTATGACCTTTAACCGGTGAAACCGCAATATCCGCTCTTGCACCCGTGAATTTGTCCTGAACCATCAACAAATTTGAACAAAACGATACTGTAACACAGCTTACGGCAAGCAGTGATGATATAAGCTGTCCGCCGACCAATGCGTTCAAAAGCTTTTCGTCAAGAGTATCCCCCAATGGCAAAACATCCATAAAACTGCTTCGATATACGTTCGCAAGGAATGTAACATACAAGAGAAGAAGTATGAGCGGTGTGATAAGCGAAGTAAAAAACATTCCTTTATCTTTGAAAAACATCTTTGCATTTCGCCTTACAAGAGCAGTAAATACACTCATTTGTTTTCACCTCCGCTCAATTTTTTACCCGTAACAGCAAGAAAAACATCGTCCATTCTTCCCTTTGTTACTTCAAAATCAATAAATATATCCTGCCTCTGTGCTATAAGTCTTGCCGCTTCTTTTGTGTCATCTACAATGAGCTTGTATCCGCTATTAGTGTGTTCATACGGAATGTTAAGTGTTTTTATGCTTTCTTCCAAAACTCCGTATACGTTTATGCAATCCTTACTGTGTGCATTTTTAAGTTCGATTGGAGTACCCGATGCACATATTTTTCCGCTGTCGATTATTACAACGTTATCCGCTTGAGCCGCTTCCTCCATGTAATGTGTTGTTAAAAGCACGGTCATGTTTTTCTCTCTACGCATGAGTTCCACCGCATCCCACAGCTTTTTCCGTGTCTTTGGATCAAGCCCCGTTGTGGGTTCGTCTAAAATAAGCAGTTTGGGTTCGTGGAGCAATGCACGTGCTATGTCCGTCTTCCGTCTTTCACCTCCCGACAGCTTTCCTACACTTCTTTTCAGCACTTCTTCAAGCTTAAAAAGACATACAAGTTCATCAAGACGCTTTCTAAACGCTTTGCCGCGAATCCCGTAAAGTGCGGCACGGTTTATAAGGTTGTCATATACACTCAACGGCATATCAAGCACACTGCTTTGAAAAACAACGCCGATATCACGCTTTACCCTGTCAGACTGCGTTTTTACATCAAATCCGTTTATGAAAACAGTTCCGGAATCACTTTTTTGCTGTGAGCATATTATTGAAATGGTTGTTGACTTGCCTGCACCGTTTTCGCCCAAGAAAGCAAACAGCTCCCCTTGCTTCACCGAAAAGCTTAAATCATCAACCGCCTTTACATTTCCAAAGCTTTTACTTAAATGTTCGATTTTTATTATTTCATTCATAAAAAGCCCCTCCTTTGTTGATATCTTTTTGATATCATTTAGATTATAACATCGTCTTCCTTTTTGTGTCAACGGTAAGCACTGCTCATTTTTCTTGCTCCGTTTAATTGACACCGTATTTTCATTGGATTAAAATAATATTATAACTTATTTATTATTGGGACATTTATTAGATGAGCAAAAAACATAAATTTTATTGGAGGCTTTTAAATCCTCCCGTCAGCCTTTTTCTTAAGCTTAAATTCGGATATACCCACACA
>JAZNWT010000076.1:0-5052 GCA_045593465.1 Clostridia bacterium | reverse complement strand
CCTCCGACATATGCATAAGCATAATGCATAGAGTTTCGGGGGTGTTTTATTATGTATGCATATATCGAGGAAAGAGTTTTGCTTGCCGCACAGTATATTATAGAAAACAAAGCAACGGTACGGAGTGCCGCAAAGGTGTTTAATGTAAGTAAATCCACCGTGCATAAGGATATGGTGGAAAGACTCAGGAAAATATCGCCCAATATGGCAGAGGAAGTACGCCTGATACTTGACAAAAATAAGGAGGAACGACATATTAGAGGCGGTATGGCAACGTACAAAAAATATAAGGGTTAGCTTTCCTTGGCCTTGCTTTTTGAAAAGTACAGCGATATGAAACCGAATGAGGAGGCAATGGTTGCAACTATGCGGTAATAAAGGGGATATCGGGCAAAGAAGGAAGCAATGCAAAGAAGAAAGGCAACCGTAAAATATTTCTTTACGGAGTTTTGACGAAACGGCTCCGAAAATGATTTTTTCAATTCTTCCTTATGCTCTTTTTCACGGGATAATATATATTCTTCAACCGACTTGTCGCTTACGGTATATTTTATATGCTCTGCAAGAGCGGACGAAGAAACGGTGATTATCTCTATTTCGTTTTTGTGCTTTTTGATAAAGTTTTCGGCTTCCTTGGAAATTTCGGCAGTACAAAAAACCGCGGCACTTTTCAAATTGCGTTTTAATGTGTTTTGGTACACCGAAAGAATATCGTCCGTGCTTATCGGAGCTGTCTGCTGGAGAACACAAACAGCACATTCGCCTGAAAAAAGAGCGGCGTTTTTCTGTGTATATTCGCGAACTATTTTGAAAAGCTCCTGTTTTTTGAGTACGGTGAAGCTTTCGCAAAGAATTTGATTTTTCAGACGTTCTTTTTCCAAAACACAGAAACGCTCAAAGCGAATACTTTTGAAAAGCTGCAGTGCAAGGGAAAGTATGGAGAGTGCAATCAGCGGAAGAAGAAATTTCAGCACGGGATTCTTCAGCATCGGCAAGAACCATATATAAAGAACTATAAACGCAATTATTCTAAAAGCGATAAAATCAATTGTGCGTGCAAAAGCATTTCTGCCCTTATGGAATGCTGTTTTATAATATTTTTTTATAATTCTTTCATTTTTCATATAAAAACCCTCCGTTTACAGCTATTGTTGCCAAATGAGGGGATTTTCAAACCGAATTATATATTGTATAATATCATATATGCGAATAGGAATTTTAGGCGGAAGCTTTAATCCGATACATTTCGGTCATTTACAGCTTGCCCAATGGGCATTAAGTGAGTACAAGCTTGACGAGATACTTATGATGGTGGCAAAAAAACCGCCGCATAAGGAATTGGCAGATGATACAGAGGCGGCACTTCGTTATGAAATGGTAAAACGGGCTGTTGACGATATAAACCGTATCAGTGCATCCGATATTGAGCTTGAACGTGAGGGCGTAAGCTATACTGTAGATACGCTCAAACAAATTAAGGAACAATACGGCGATTCGAAGCTGTTCCTTATAATAGGTGAGGATATGCTGTTCTCCTTACCTTCATGGCACAGGATAGATGAAATATTCAATCTTTGTGAGGTTGTGGCTTATGCACGCCCGGGCTGTGACGGTAATGAAAGAGAAGAAGCGGAAAAATTGAAAAAGGAGTATAATGCACGCATTCATGTCGGCACATTTACAGGGCTTGACATATCCTCAACCATGGTGCGTGATGCTGTATACAATGCAAAGCCCATATCGCATATGGTGCCGAGGTGTATTGAGGAGTACATTTATGAAAACGGTCTGTATCTTCCCGAAGATATAAGGGAAATACAGGCAGATATAAAAAACACGGTAAAGAGTAAGCGGTACAGGCACATAATGGGCACTGTCAGGTGGGCAATAGAGCTTGCAGACAGGCATAAGATGGATACAAAGCAGGCAAGGCTGGCGGCACTTTTGCATGACTGTGCAAAGGTATCACCCGAAGAACAGCTTTTGCAGGCGAAAAAGCGTAATATGGTGCTTACTAAGATCGAGGAAATATCGCCGTCACTTATCCATGCAAGGCTCGGTGCTGTGTATGCCAAGGAAAAGTACGGTGTGGACGATGAGGAAATAATCGAAGCAATACGCTGTCATACGCTTTGCAGATTGGGTATGACAAGGCTTGACAAGCTGTTGTATATTGCAGATAAAACTGAACCTTTAAGGTCGTTTGGAGGCGTGAATACATTACGCCGCAAAGCATGGGATGATCTTGATGCAGGAACGGTGGCGTGTATGGATTACAGTATAGCTCATACACGAAATTCGGGTAAACAGCTCGATGATACGATACTTGCAGCAAGGGACGAAATAATAAAAAGACGGAGGTAAGAAAATTGAACGAGAAAACACGTGAACAGGTCGTAAAGCTTTGCGAAGTGCTCGACAATAAAAAGGCGATGGACATAAAGGCGATATATGTTGCAGATAAAACAATAATCGCGGATTGGTTCATAATATGCAGCGGACGCGTGGCATCACAGGTCAAGATGCTTGCCGATGAGCTTGAGGACGAAGCATACAAATTAGGTCTTGAAACAAGGCGTAAAGAGGGTTATGCAGAGGGACGCTGGGTTGTATTGGACTTTGCGGATGTTCTTGTGCATATATTCCTGCCCGAAGAGCGTGAATATTACAATATGGAGCGTTTGTGGGCTGAAAATCCGGATGAATGCATTTCGTTCGGAACAGAGGACTGACACAATAATGGAAAAGGGCGGTTTTTTATCGCCCTTTAAATACAAAAGACGGAGAGAGCTAATGGCAAACGAAGTAAAAAAACAGACGTACCATACTCACATAACATCAAAACATAAGCTTTTGAGTTTCAATCTTAAAGAAGTATGGCGTTACAGAGATCTTATCGTCCTCTTTACAAGGAGGACTTTTGTGCTTACATATAAGCAAACGGTTTTGGGACCTGCATGGATATTCTTAAATCCGTTCTTAACAAGTCTTATATACACGTTCGTTTTCGGCGGCATTGCAGGCATAGCAACCGACGGTGTACCTGCAATACTGTTCTATCTTTGCAGTAATGCTATTTGGACACTGTTTTCATCTGCAATAACGAAGAACGCACAGACATTTACCGCAAATGCAAATGTTTTCGGAAAAGTATATTTTCCGAGATTGACAATGCCAATATCAAATATGCTGTCGTCAATAATTCAGTTCGGAATACAGATGATACTTGTATTTATATTTCTTGCATACTATCTGTTTAAAGGACAGGTACATCCCAATTGGGGTGCATGGGTATTTATTCCGCTTGCACTTTTGCACTTAGGTGTTATGGGCTTGGGCTTTGGTATAATCATTTCAAGCCTGACAACAAAATACCGCGACCTTGCAATCTTTGTAACGTTCGGCGTTCAGCTTTGGATGTATATTACTCCGATAGTATATCCGCTTTCAACAATTGGCGGAGGCAAGATGGAAATGATCATGATGCTCAATCCGGTAACTGCACCCGTTGAGCTGTTAAGGTATGCAATTTTGGGACAGGGCGTTGTGCGAGCAGATTATTATCTCCTGTCAGTAGCTGTAACTTTGGTGGTAACTCTGTTGGGAATTATGCTTTTCAATAAAGTCGAAAAGACATTTATGGATACGGTTTAAGGTGAAAAATATGAGCAAACAGAATGTAAGAAATGAGAACAGGGAAATAGCCATAAAGATCTCAGGCGTAAAGAAGAGATATAAATTAGGTCAGATTGGTGGCGGTACGCTTACCGGTGATTTGCAAAGCTGGTGGGCAAGAATCAGGGGCAAGGAAGATCCCAATACCTTGATCGGCACGGATCAACGTCTTGTCGGGCAGACATTTATGGCGTTAAACGGCATAGATTTGACTGTCTATGAGGGTGAAGCCTTGGGTATAATCGGCGGAAACGGTGCAGGCAAAAGCACGCTTTTGAAGCTTTTGAGCCGTGTTACCGCACCCACCGAGGGAGAAATAGATATAAACGGACGCATAACCTCCATGCTTGAAGTCGGCACGGGCTTTAACGGTGAAATGACGGGCAGGGAAAATGTGTACTTAAACGGTGCTATTTTAGGTATGACAAAGGCTGAAATAGATGCCAAAATGGAGCAGATAATAGAATTCAGCGAGGTCAGTGAATTCATTGATACTCCCGTAAAGAGATATTCAAGCGGTATGTATGTAAAGCTTGCATTTTCTGTTGCCGCACACCTTGATTCCGAAATTATGATAATGGACGAGGTTTTGGCAGTCGGTGATATGGCGTTTCAAAGAAAATGCTTGGAAAGAATGCGTCATGCGGCAAAGGAAGAGGGCAGAACTGTTTTATATGTCAGTCATAACATGAATACTATTCGCCAGCTTTGCGACAGATGCATAGTGCTTGAAAAGGGCAAAGTAGTATTTGAAGGCGACGTTGAGGAGGCAATAGAGGTTTACATGAAAAAGGCAATAGATTGCCCCAAACGTGTAGATTTTACTAAAACGGAACGTAAGCATAATTGTGTTGAAGGACTGAAAATTATCGGTGCCGAGATAATGGATTCGGATATGTGGCACATTATTGTTGGGGAAAAGCTGCGGTATAAAATAAAAGTCAAAGCAACTAAAGACCTTGAAAATATTGGCTATAAAACAAGAATAATGACTGCTGATGAAACATCGGTTTCGATTTTTTTAGCACCTAATCTTATAAATTGCAAAGCGGGAGATGAAATGGAAATTCCGCTGGAAATTGACACATCACAGTTAGTGCCGGGTAAATATCTTTTAAGTCCGACGTTATACAGTGTTAACGAATATGGCGATTGGATGTTTTACGATTATCTGCATGCAAAGATCGGGTTTGAAGTGGAAACAAAAGTGGGTTTCTGCGAAAACATGAAGTGGAATCAACGGTGGTGGGGCAATGTTAAGCTTCCGGAAATGAAAGATTTGAGAAACAGTCCTGAAAACTAAGGCGATAAAGGAACTGTAAAATGTCCAAAGTAAGCGTAATAGTACCCGTATATAATGTCGAAAAATATCTGCAG
>JAZNWT010000075.1:0-3877 GCA_045593465.1 Clostridia bacterium | reverse complement strand
ATTGCATAACGTATGCGGCCTCTGTCAACACTCTCGCCGCGGCGAAGCATATACAAAAGCTTTTCAATAACCGCTTCCGCCGCTTTGACCGCTTCCTGCTCGCCTTTTATATCAATGGTTTCACTCGAAACGTTTATATGTGTACCCGTTTCGGATTCGATTATATTCAAATTTTCATCAAATACTCCGAACAGCTTTGTTACTTCATCAACGGATTCCACAGCCACATGACCTGTAACAGTTTCCCTTGTTTCTTCTTTTTCAATCATTTCTTCGATTCGTTCGTTATCCATTCAAAATTCCTTTACTTTAGCTATATTCTGCTCTGCTATAACAACTATGTCCGCCCTTACCGAGCCGTCATCAAGCGTCTGTACAGTCGTTTTTTTCGATAAGATTACAGCTTCCTTATCCAAGCCCGTAACCATAAGCTCCTCTGCGTCCTTTTTTGCAATTTCACAAAGTGTCATCGTGTCCGCAGGAGCATATGTCTCTTTCAGTTCATAACACCTGTATATATGAGTTTTGAGCGGAAGCACGCAATTTTCAAGTGTTTGAACAGTCCTGAATTCTTCCTCAAAAAGCTCATAGCCGCTGTTATCCTCATGCATCGAAAACGAGAACAGACCTACATGAACAGTATCTTTATAGTTTCCTGTCCTGATAAGCGTCGGCTGCATCACATCTGCTGTTGATGAGAAAGTATATACCACCTCGGCAATTACCTCACCCCTCGCACGCACGAAAAGCTCAGGCACGGCTTCACTGCTCAAATCTCCCGTTATCAAAACATCGCCTGCCTGCACGATATCACCGTTTTTAACACAAGGCTTTCCCATAAGAGCCGTTACACGTTTAACTTTCCCCGACATTGAAGCGTATATGCTTGCATATTCTGCTTCGGCCTCATCTTCGTCAATCGTTACGGCTTCTTCTATATCTACATTTAAAACCACACCCGATATATTAACACCTGCCCACGCAATTCTTCCGTCACGGCTCATTATGCTGTTGCCGAGCCTCGATGTAATAAAATCGCTTTTGAGAGTGCCCCGCTTTATACCCAATTCGGCAAGAATATCTATTACTTCGCTCTCTGTAACAACATCGCAACCGTTTACGTTTATGAACCATATATTTCTCGATGCCGCAACCAAAAGCAACAGTACTATTATCCAACCGAGAAGCAATACTTTTCTGAACCTAAACACCGTAAGATGCACGAAAAGACCATGCTTTTCAAGAATTCGTATTTTTACTCTTATACCGTTTTCACGGATAATACTTTTTAGGCGGTAAAAATCAAACGTCGTTATATTAAGAGTAAGCGTATTTGCACCTGTTCTTCTGACATTTGATATATCAAGGCTTTTTGTGAGTAATAAATTCAAAAAACGTTCTAAATTCTTACCCTCCGCTTGTATCATAACATATCCCGACAGAAAATTCCACATTATACTCTCCTTACTCTAACTCTACATCAATGCCTTTGATACAGCCCGTTATATAAAGCCGCTGAGGACTTATCTCCTTTAGCGTAAGACAATCCCCCCTTATGTTTATCATTCCTGTTTCGCTCGATATTTTGATATTGTGTTCAAAAAGCTCATATATCCCGGTATGATTTTCAACAAGCATATGCTCGTTTTTCAGCATGGTTATTTTAATTGATTTGCCTAATGCCTCCTCCGGCAAGTCAAGACTCTCCATAATTCGTGTTGTCAACTTAATTATTCTCTTTTTTCCAGACATACAAAAGCCGTCCTCCCATAAAAGTTTATGCATAGGACAGCTTGAAAAATAACGACATTTTTCTGCTTGCTGCATAAGTAATATATCACCCGTTTCAAAAGGTAACTCACATTATAATCCCGGGGCAAGTTCAAACATGACTTTATTGTAAACATCTCCTCTAATTACTTTACTTTGTCAGAAATCCCCAATATACTAAAATCAATTTTGAGATTTCCACACTTATTTTGGCGAGAACATTCTCAACGTCTGCTGTTGCAGACTGTATTCACGCAAAGGCGGTTTTTACGTTGGCAAGGGAATATTTTAAAATCAATATATCAAATTACGATCCATCAAAGAATTTCTTTGTGTACAGACCGGCTTCACTTGGCAATCCCAAGAACAACGCTGTAATGTTCATCATGCAAGCCTATGTTGAAAAGCTTGCACACAAGCTCAAAGAAGTTGATGAGTGTCTCGTTTTTTGGCCCGAGGACTTTGAAATACCGAATTTCGTTTCAGAAAAACACGCTGTTGTAACGAGCAAGTATCCGCGTTTCAGCTACTGTCGTTTTTTTCAGGAAAACGGCATTACCCATTACCCTCAAAAAGAGCCCGTTGAACTTGTTAACGGTGCTTTCATATCACCAAAAGCAAAAATCGGCGAAGGTGCTGTAATCATGCCCGGGGCATACGTTTCAGGTGAAGTTACGATAGGCAAAAACGCATATATCGGTGCAGACACGAAAATAATGGGCGAGGTTACGATAGGCGATGATTTCATTGTCAGAGAAAACTGCGTTATAGGCTCGCTTTCCATGACTACCGACAGAGGTGAAGACGGCAGAGTCTGCACAATGCCGCAGTTCGGCAGAGTTGTTATAGGCAACAATGTTCACATTTCTTCGGGTTGCGTTGTAGGCAGAGGTGCTATAGACAACACTGTCATTGGTGACGGTGCGAGAATAGGTCCTCAAAGTCTGGTAGCCCACAACGACCGTATAGGAGAAAACAGTTTTCTTACCGCCGGTGTTTTACTGTTCGGCAGTGTAAGTCTCGGCAAAAGTTGTATGATATCGGGCAATGCAACCATACGGAACCAATTTACCGTGGGCGATAACTCCGTCGTCGGTTTAGGTGCTGCCGTTGTTAAACATGTACCTTCAAACACTACCGTAAAAGGCAATCCCGCAAAATAAAAAAATGAGGTAACCATATGAAAGTCTTAGTTTTCGCACCACATCTTGATGATGAAATATTGGGTTTGGGTGGAACGCTTGCAAAACATATCGCAAACGGCAACGAGGTTTACATCTGCGTTGTTGCAAGAGGTTCAAGGAAACTTTACTCGGAAGAGCTTTTAAAACAGCGTGACGAGGAAGCTATTGCCTGTCATAAGTTCTTGGGCGTAAAAGAAACAATTCTTTTAGGCTGTGAATCCACTCACCTTGAAGAGATTAGCAGAGTTGAATTCAATAAAAAGATCTGTGAAGTCGTAGACAGAATCGAACCCGAGGAGGTATACATCCCACACTACGGCGATATGCACAAAGACCATAATGTTGTTACAAGTGCCGCCATGGTTGCATTACGTCCCAAAGGAAAGCACATCGTTCGCAGAGTATACTGCTACGAAACGCCCTCCGAAACAGGTTGGAACATTCCCGGTGCAATAACAGACTTTTTGCCAAACACTTACATCAATATCACTGACTTTTTGGATATAAAGCTTAAAGCAATGTCGTTTTACAAAACTCAACTGCATCCATTCCCCAGTCCCAGAAGCCTTGAAGCACTTGAAGCACTTGCAAAATACCGTGGCATGATTTGCGGTTGCGAAGCGGCTGAAGCCTTTGCACTTGTACGAGAAATTAACTTTTAAAACCGTTTATTCCCAACAAAGGTGGTTATTATTTTGGAAAAAGAATTTTTCAATGTTGTTGACGGTGCTTTCATATCTCCAAAAGCAAAAATCGGCGAAGGTGCAATAATAATGCCCGGTGCTTACATTTCAAGCGGAGTTACAATAGGCAAGAATGCATATATCGGTTCAGGTACCAAAATATTGGGCAATGTTACTATAGGCGACGATTTTCGCGTCTCCGAGAATTGTGCCATAGGTTCCGACTCGTTCACTGTAGGC
>JAZNWT010000074.1:0-2245 GCA_045593465.1 Clostridia bacterium | reverse complement strand
CTGTTTATATGCAACAACGGAATGCGTTTCCAATAGGCTTTGCGAGAAATTCTTTTCCTTTGGCGGCTGAAGCATCTGCTCGATTATATAGGCGTACTTGCGGTTGGATACAAGCTGTACGCTCTTATCCGTCATTGAGATGAGTATACCCCTGCCTTCCTCCCTGTACTGCCTGTCCATATCGTCAAGTATGGACTGAAGCTCAACAAGCGTTATGGAAAGTGCGTTTTTCAGCACCTCTATCTCCACGGGCTCACCTGCAACAAACAGTATGCACTCAATGGCACCTTTTTTTTCGTCAACAATCATTGTTCTACCTCGTCCATATATTCATACTCGGAATCATCTTCGCACAAATCCTTTGTAAGTATCGTTATTTTGCCGTAAGGCGTGCTTTGCCTGAGCGATATTTCATTATGCATTATCATATCAAGCAGTGCCATAAAGGTAACTATGCACTCCATTTTTGTGGGCACACCCTCAAACAGGCTCTCGAAATCTGCTTTGCCGCTTATTTTTAAGCGGTTTCTGATTATATGGAGCTGGCTTCGTATTGTAAACCTATCCGCCTTTACCTCGTGAAGCGACCTGTCATACAGCTCTTTCTTGAACCTTTCTTTATTGAGTACATTTACAAAAGCATCATAAAGTGCATCAATTGACGCATCGGGAAAATTTATTACGGGCGGCGGAAGCGGAAACTCTTCGGGAAGCCTTGTATAAGTGCCCGATGTGTTTTCACGCATCATTGAAAGAGACGCACTTGCACGCTTAAACGCCTTGTATTCCTTAAGCTGTGCTATGAGCATTTCCTCGCTGTTTTCCTCTTCATCTTCCATTACGGGAGGCTTGGGCAACAATGATTTTGATTTTATGTTGACCAAGGTTGCCGCCATTGCAATAAACTCGCTCGCCTTGTTCATATCAAGCTCGGACAAATCGTCCATATACGCCAAATACTGCGACGTTATTTCCGAAACAAAAACATCGCAGATATCAAGCTCTGCTTCCTCAATCAGGTGAAGCAGCAAATCAAGCGGTCCGTCAAATTGTGCAAGCTTAACTCTGTATTCCATATTCTTTCATGCTATCGGCAGGAAAAGACCGTAAAATTTCAATGCTATATCTATCAGGAAATCTGCACCTGCACCGATTATACCAAACCTATTGCTTGCCACCAAAGCAACAATGAGTATAACCGTGCCGTAACGCTGAATGAACAAAAACGGCTTGGGACCGACAACCTTTATGAGCAAGGATTCAACCACCCGATAACCGTCGAGCGGAGGTATGGGAAGCAGGTTAAATATTGCAAGAACTGCATTCACGCTCAAAAACGGCACGACGAAGTTCAGAAGCATTTCGTTATAAAGATCGGGTATTAACCATATTGCCAGGTATATTCCGGTGAATACAAAAAGCAGGAATATGTTCATCAAAATGCCTGCAAGCGAAATAATCAGGTCATCACGTCTGGGATTTTTTGTGTTACGGATATTTACGGGGACGGGCTTTGCCCAGCCAAAGCCAACCAAAAGCAACATGATAAAGCCCAACGGGTCAATATGCTTAAGAGGATTAACCGTCATTCTGCCCAAATTTCTTGCAGTGGGATCTCCGCATTTGTATGCGGCAAATGCGTGTGCCCATTCATGGCATGAAAGGGACAGCAATATTGCCGGTATCATGTACAGTATTAAAGCCAATGTGGATTGTATGTCTCCGCCGCTAAGTAAGGTTCTAAGCACTGATTTATCTCCTCTTTTGGACTACATAATAATTTATTTTATTATAAATCATTCCTTAAATTCATGCAATCTTGATTGAGTCATGCGTGTAAGAAATTCCGTAAAATATTGCAAACATTATCCCAAAAGCTTGCCTTTTCGATGTTCATAGCAGGGCAAAGCATGAGTGTGCCTATAACCTTTCCGTCGGCAGTTTTATATTCTATTTTTCCCACTGTTTCGGTATTTGAAACCGGTGCTTCAAGCGTATCGGGGATATCGGCAAATGCCTCATAATTGCTTCCGTTTTCAAATATAAGCATACAATCATCTTTTGCGACAAGGTCAACGCTTGAAAACACGCCGCCTGCAACACTTATATTTTCAGACATGATATCATTTTTCTTTGCTGCTTTAACTGTTTTGTACGTTGCAAATGCATATTCCGTCATTTCCTCGGCAAGCTCGAATCTTTCCGATGAATTTTTACTGCCCAATGTCACGCAGATATATGTTGT
>JAZNWT010000073.1:0-3141 GCA_045593465.1 Clostridia bacterium | reverse complement strand
CTTGAAATTACCGGCAAAAGCTCACTTTCAAATGTTTTGTAGCACTCACTACAGCCCAAAACTCCCGTTTTGCGAAAATCGCGGAACGAGTGTGAACAGACGCATTTTTTTGCAGAGGAATCAGCAGCTTTTTCGGCACCTGCAAGCTCTGCGAAAGAGGGAAGCTTAAACATCACAAGCCCCGACTGTGCGGCACAGTCCTGACAAAAGTGCTGTGCGTGTTTTTTGCCGTTTGTTATTACTATGCGGTGTATGACCGCTTCTTTTAATTTACATTTATCACATAATATCATAATTTACGCTCCTACCGTTATTTTACCCCATAAGCTCTAAAAAACCAATACCACTTTATGAAGCTAAGGTGAAATAATGGTGCATCAAAAGAATTTTAATGATGCAAAACTTCTTTTCACGTAGTATTATAAGCATTAACAGGTATTTAACATATAATGTATACAAAAACGAATTTTGCGGTGATTTTCATTGCGACTTTATATGATTTGGAGAGGATAATATGATATATTTGGATAACAGTGCAACTACTCGCACGCTTGATGCGGCGGCGAAGACAGCACAAAAATATATGCTTGAGAACTATTTTAATACGGGAGCGGCATATACTATGGCTGTTTCCTGTGAGAAAGATGTTAATGCTGCACGAAGCCGGCTTGCAGGTGCAATGGGTGCAGCTTCCGCCGATGAAGTGATTTTTACTTCGGGCGGTACGGAAAGTAATAATGCAGCGTTTTTCGGCTCATTATTGCCCATGCGTGATAAAGGAAGAATAATAATCAGTACAGTCGAGCATCCGTCGGTATATGAGACGGCTTCTTTGGTATCGAATATGCTCGGTGCAAAGCTTTCTTTTGCAAAGGTTGATGAATACGGAAAAATCGATCTTGAATACTTTGAAAGCATATTGGACAGCGATGTTACTTTTGTTTCAATAATGCAGGTTAATAACGAAACAGGTGCAATAAACGATATTGCAGCCGTGAAAAAGCTTATGAAGCTCAAAGCACCGAGAGCACTTTTGCATGTTGACGGTGTTCAGGGATTTTTGAAAGTACCGTTTGATGTAAAAAATTGCGACCTTTATTCTATAAGCGGACATAAGTTCCACGGCCCTAAAGGTGTGGGTGCGTTGTATGTAAAGAAAGGCACAAAATTTTCGGGCGGACAGGTCGGCGGTGGTCAGGAACATAATTTAAGGTCGGGCACATTGAATTCACCCGGAATAATGGGTATGGACGAGGCGGTTGCTTTTTATGTTGCGTCAAGAGAGTCTTTGTGGCAAAATATGAGCAGATGCAAAATGCAGCTTGTGAACCGTATTAAAAACATACCGAACACGGTCATAAACGGTCCCGAACCGAAAGACAGTGCTCCGCAGCTTTTAAATGTATCGTTTGTCGGTGTTCGCGGTGAAGTTTTACTTCATGCACTTGAGGAAAAGGGAATATGCGTTTCAACCGGCTCTGCCTGCAGTTCCAAAAAACAGGGAAAGAGCAGGGTGCTTAGTGAAATGGGGCTTTCAAAGCCTGTTTTTGAAAGTGCGATACGCTTTAGCTTTTCGCCGTTTAACACGGTCGAAGAAATAAATGCGACGGCGGATATTTTGGAAAAACTGCTCCCCGTTTTAAGAAGATTTACAAGAAGATAATACTTGCATAAACATGAAAGGATAAAAATATTTTGGAACACGTACTTTTGATACGCTACGGCGAAATACACTTAAAAGGGCTTAACCGTCCTTTCTTTGAAAACAAGCTTATAAGCAATATAAAGAGTGCCGTTAAGGGCATGAACGCAACCGTTAAGCGTGAGCAGGGAAGAATTTATGTTTGGGGAATAGCCGACGAGATGGTGGAGGAAGCAGTAAGCAAGCTTACCTGTGTTTTCGGCATACATTCCGTAAGTCCCGCACTTGCCGTGGATGTTGACTATAATACTGTAAAGGAAACAGCTTTTTCGCTGTTGCCCCGTGATGAAGAATCAACATTTAAGGTGTATTCAAGAAGAAGTGATAAATCATTCCCCATGACTTCAGAGATGATAAACCGTGAGCTCGGTCATGATATTTTAGAGAATTTCCCGAATCTTAAGGTAGACATACGTGAGCCTAAAATAGGCGTTTATGTTGAAATAAGGGAAAGAGCATATGTTTATACCGAAATAATACCGGGCTCTCAAGGTATGCCCACGGGTACGGCAGGAAGAGCCGCTCTCTTGATTTCCGGCGGTATCGACAGCCCTGTTGCAGGCTATCAAATGGCAAAGAGAGGACTTGTGTTGAGTGCAGTGCATTTCTTCAGCTATCCGTACACGGGCGAGCGTGCAAGGGATAAGGTCGTTGACCTTGCAAGGATAGTCTCACGTTACAGCGGTACCATAAAGTTGCATCTTGTGCCGTTCACGGATATTCAGATGACTATATACGAAAAATGTCCGCCCAAGGAAACAACTGTTCTTATGCGTAGACTTATGATGAAAATAAGCGAAAGAATAGCGAGAGCGGACGGTGCACTTGCACTTATTACGGGTGAAGCATTGGGACAGGTTGCAAGTCAAACTCTTGAAAGCCTTTGCGTTACGGACGATGCAGTTTCAATGCCTGTATTCAGACCGCTTATCGGCTTCGATAAAGACGATATAGTTTCAATAGCAAAGAAGATAGGTACTTTTGAAACATCGATATTGCCTTATGAGGACTGTTGTACGGTATTTGTACCACAGCATCCTGTAACGAAACCCGATGTTCAAAAGCTCAGACAAAGCGAAGCGTTGGTGGATTTTGAACCCATGATTGAAGAAGCAATCAAGAATACCATAATCATGGAGGTTGACGGATAAATGCGTTGTTCTTGCAAAAGATGCGGAACATATATGGTGCAGGCGGAAAGGGGCTTGCAGTCAGGGTGCTGTTGCCCCGAATGCTTTGAGTTTTGCAGTGACTGCATGGGAAGCAGGGAAACGCCTGTATCAAAGGACTCGTTATCTGCTTATATGCTTATAAACCGTTCACAAACAGACGACGATACGGTGTATGATCGTTACGATGATTACGGCCATGAAGATGAGCCGTATAGAGGCGGATTTTGATTAAGAATTTGTGGGGCTCTGCCCCACACCCCGATTACT
>JAZNWT010000072.1:0-1944 GCA_045593465.1 Clostridia bacterium | reverse complement strand
GACAAGGTGCGAACTGCTTTTTCATACTGCATTGTTTTCTGCTTACTATGCACATGTCGCCGCACGCGGATTAGAGCCTAATTAACTAACAAACCTTCGCTCACGACAAGGTGAGCGAGGGGTTTTTAAATTGTAAATTTTGACAAACAAAATAAAGGCGATATATGGTATAATTACTATGTTAGACTATAACAATGCAAAGAATGGGTAAGAGATATGACTGATAACGAAAAAAGAAAAGCCGCAAAGGCGTTTTTGGAATATTGGAAAGACAGGGGAGACGAAAAGAGTGACTGCCAATCATTTTGGCTGTCATTGCTTCGTGAAGTCTTGGGAGTTGAAAACCCCGAAAAGGTCATATTTTTTGAAGAAAGGGTAAAGCTTGACCATACAAGCTTTATTGATGGGCATATTCCGTCAACTCATGTACTTATTGAGCAGAAGAAAAGAGGAGTTAACCTTAAAAGCCCCATAAGGCAGTCGGATGGCTCGTTGCTTACTCCGTTTCAGCAGGCACAGAGATATTCGGCGGCACTTCCGTATTCAAGCCGTCCTCGCTATATAATCACTTGCAATTTTGAAGAGTTTTTGATATACGACATGGAAAAGCCCAACGGTGAGCCCGAAAGCATTTTGCTTGAAGATTTGAGCAAGGAATATTACAGGCTTGAGTTCCTTGTTGAGAAAAAGAGCGAGCTTTTGCACCGTGAGGAGCGAATATCAATTGAGGCAGGAAAGCTTGTGGGCAAGCTTTATGATGCCATACTTAAACAGTATGTTGACCAGGAGAGCGAAGCAACGCTTAAAAGCTTAAACAAGCTTTGCGTACGCCTTGTATTCTGTTTGTACGCAGAGGATTCGGGGATTTTCGGCGGTCATTTGAAATTCCATAACTATATAAAAAAGGTTGCGGATAATGATATTGACGATGTGAGGGAAGCACTTATAAAACTTTTTGCCGTGCTTGATACACCCATTGAAAAAAGAAGCGATTATTTAAAAGCGGAGCTTGCCGCATTTCCGTATGTAAACGGCGGCTTGTTTGCCGATGAAGAAATAGAAATACCCAACTTTACACAGGAAATAGTTGATCTCATATTGCATAATGCAAGTGAGGACTTTGATTGGTCGGAAATAAGCCCGACGATTTTCGGTGCGGTTTTCGAAAGCACGTTGAATCCCGAAACACGCCGAAGCGGAGGTATGCACTATACCTCGATAGAAAACATACACAAAGTAATAGATCCTCTGTTTTTGGATGAGCTCAAAGCAGAGCTTGACGAAATTAAAACAATAAAAGTAGAAAAAACGCTTAAAGAAAAAGCGGAAGCGTTCAGAAATAAGCTTGCAAGCCTTACTTTTTTGGATCCTGCCTGCGGAAGCGGCAACTTCTTAACCGAAACATATATCTCACTTCGCAAGCTTGAAAACGAAGCTTTAAAGCTGATACACAAACAGCAGATAATGCTTAATATCGATGGTGCAATAAAAGTATCAATAGGTCAATTTTACGGCATAGAGATAAACGACTTTGCCGTAACGGTTGCAAAAACGGCACTTTGGATAGCAGAAAGTCAAATGCTGAAGCAGACCGAGGATATAATAAATGCACAGCTTGAATTTTTGCCCCTTAAATCGTATGCAAATATAGTAGAGGGAAATGCCTTAAGAATTGATTGGGAAAGCGTTGTACCAAAGAATAAGCTTAACTATATTATGGGTAATCCGCCGTGTGTGGGGTATTCTTTGCAAACAGCACAGCAAAAGCAAGATATTCTTTCAATATATGTTGATGAAAGCGGAAAGTCATATAAGACCGCAGGAAAAATAGATTATGTGTCAGGTTGGTATTTTAATGCGTCGGTATTTATGCAAGGTACGCAAATTCGTACAGCATTTGTATCTACTAACTCCATTACACAGGGCGAACAGGTTGCAAGTGTT
>JAZNWT010000071.1:0-4260 GCA_045593465.1 Clostridia bacterium | reverse complement strand
AGCTCCCACAGTTGCTCCTACAACTGCGGCTCCTACGGTTGCCCCCACAACAGAAGCACCTGCAAACAGTGGTGATCCCGCAGCAACACCCACAGCTGCTCCTGCATTCAATTACTCGGCACTTAAGACCAATTCTTCTACGTTCACTGTAAAGGAAGTTGCCGATGCTGCTGCAACAATCGTTTCACATTACGATACATATAAGCATTTGGCAGGAAACCTTTCAGTTGCAAAGGCAGTTCCCGTAGGCGGCTACATTCTTACGGATGAATATTGGATGTATATGGCAGCATACGCTTTGAACGGTTTGTCCGGTGCATATGCTACTTCAGGTCTTAGTGGCTATACAGCAAATACAACTGTAGTGTACAAGACGATAGGCAAGCCTACTGCAACCGTCTCAAAGCCAACTATAGAGACTTTGTATACAGGTGCAACGCTTACTTTGGCACAGCTCACTGAAGCAGCATGGAAGGTATGTACAGTAAATGCTTTAAAGCTCACTGCATCGTGCGACAGTGTTGAAGGTGTAGAACAGCTTTCTTATTACACGATCCTCGTTGCAACAGCACGTGCACTTAAGCATTTTGCAGATAACGGCACTTTGCCTGCTGCAGTTCAGTGTGACGCTATTACATTCTTAAGAGCGGATACATAATATTTTATCGACAGCTGATTTAAAAAAGGTGCGACCTCAAAAAAAAGGTCGCACCTTTTTCGTGGCTCAATTACGGAATACTTGTTAAAAAGGGAAATTTCGCTTATAATATTTATTTAGGCGGAGGTGTAAACAAAAATGGCGAAAAGAACTATAATGACGGATGATGCACCGTGTCTTTACAAAAAGTGCAGAGAAGTTGAAAAATTTGATGAGAAGCTGTTTGAGCTTCTTGATGATATGAGGGATACTCTTTATGAAGCGGACGGAGTTGGGCTTGCCGCTCCTCAGGTAGGCATATTAAAGCGTGTATTTATCATCGATATCGGTGATGGACTTATGGAATTTATAAATCCTAAAATCATGGAAACAAGCGGCGAGCAGGGAGAAATGGAAGGTTGCCTTTCTTTCCCGGGCAAACGCGGTTATGTAGTGCGTCCCAATTATGTGCGTGTTCGTGCGTACAATCGCAAGGGTGAGCTTATGGAATATGAAGGAGAAGAACTTTTTGCCCGTGCAATAATGCACGAAAACGATCATTTAAACGGTGAAGTATACTTGCGTTTGGTACAGGAAACGCCTAAGGAATATAGGGATTGATAATGAAAATAGTTTTTTTGGGAACGCCCGATTTTGCAATTAAATCACTTGATATGCTTTTTGAGGCGGGGCATGAACTTCTCGTCATAACTCAAATAGATAAACCGGTAGGCAGGAAGCGAATACTTACTCCGCCACCTGTTAAGGTTCGTGCTTTGGAACTCGGTTTAAACGTTCTTCAATTTGAAAACATCAGAAGTCCTCAAGGCATTTCTGCTTTGAAAGAATTTTCTCCGGATCTTATGATAACGGCAGCATACGGACAGCTTCTTTCTCAGGATATTTTAGATATACCGAAATTCGGCTGTATCAACGTTCATGCGAGTCTTTTGCCAAAATACAGGGGTGCTGCTCCTATACAATGGGCAATAATAAACGGCGAAAAGACTACGGGAGTTACCACGATGATGACCGAATTAGGTCTTGACTGCGGTGATATTTTACTTTGCGAGGAAACTGAAATCGATATAAACGAAACCGCCGGCGAGCTGTTTAAAAGGCTATCCGTAATAGGTGCTTCCGTGCTTAAAAAAACTTTGGAAATGCTTGAGAACGGAACATTAACACGCACCAAGCAGAACGAAGATGAAGCAACAAAATGCTCCATGCTAAAACGTGACATGGGAAAAATTGATTTTTCAATGTCTGCGAAGCGTATACATGACCTTGTTAGAGGTACAAATCCCGAGCCGGGTGCATATGCACTCTTGGGAGATGAGACGGTCAAAATTTTCAGAACAAGGCTTACGAACGAAATAAGCGATGCACAAACAGGTGAATGTGTTATTGCAGATGCTAAAAAAGGTTTGTTTGTTAAAACAGGTGACGGTAAGCTTATTGAAATACTTGAAATACAATTTTCGGGAAGTAAGCGAATGAAAGCAAAAACAGCACTCTTGGGCAAACAAATGCTCGGCAAGGTATTCTCATGAAAAAACCGAGTTTGAGGCGTATAGCACTAAATGCACTTATTGATACAACTGACAGGGGGGCATATGCTAATCTTGCTGTTAAAAATGCTGTCAGCTCTTTAAACGGCAGTGATGCTAAATGGGTGAGTGCACTTTTCTATACAACATTGGAAAATCTTATATATATTGATAAAGTTATTGACGGCAATATAAAATCAAAGCTTGACAAAAAAATTCGTGCAATACTTCGTTTGGGCGTTTGCCAACTTTTATTCATGAATGTTCCCGAAAACGCTGCAGTTAACGAAAGTGTTAAGCTTACAAAAGAAATCGGAAAAGCGGCTTTGTCCGGGTATGTAAATGCAGTAATGCGTGCTGTTGCGGCAAAAAAAGAGCAGCCAATAGTTATGCCGTCAGATGACAGGGAACGTATTAGTTTACAATACAGTTTTCCAAAGCCTCTTGTGGATATGTTTGCAGATGATTACGGAGTTGAATTTGCAGAAAAGCTAATAGCTTACAAGCATAGCGGAATGAATTTCAGACTTGTCAAGCCTTTTGACGGTCAAGGCTTATCAGAGGATTTTAAGCCTTCCATTTACCGTAATGCACGAAAGGTCGAAAACGGTTTTGATGTGACTGACAACGAGCTTTTTAACAAAGGTTTTATTACCGTTCAAAGCTTAAGCTCCATGACCGTATGCCATGTACTTGATCCTAAAATCAATATGAAAGTTTTGGATGCCTGCTCTGCTCCGGGCGGAAAAACAGCTTATATCAGCGAAATGATGGATAACAGCGGCATGATAGTTGCAGCAGAACTTCATGAGCATCGCATTGAACTCACAAAAAAGACTTTAGAACGTTTAAAAGCAACAAATGCAGTATGTGTTCAGATGGATGCAACAAAACCGTACGAGGAGTTTTTCGACGCATTTGACGCAGTATTGGTGGATGCACCGTGTTCCGGCTTGGGTGTTACGAATAAATCCGATATAAAGTATACAAAGAGTGTCGAAGACATTGAAGAACTTGCAAAGCTTCAGTATTCGATTTTGGACAACTGTTCAAAGTATGTAAAGTGCGGAGGTACACTTGTTTACTCCACTTGTACGATAACAAAAAAAGAAAATGAAGAAAATGCGGAAAAGTTTTTAAAAGAACACCCTTCTTTTGAAGCTGATGCTTCAATATCTGAGTATTTGCCCGAGAATCTTAAAGAGAGAGCCAAAAACGGATCGGTACAGATATTTCCTCATTTGGATTCCATGGAAGGATTTTTTATTGCGAGGTTTACAAGATGGATTTAATGTCTATGGACATTGCCGATTTATCGGCACTTTTAAAAGAATACAATCAGCCTGCTTTTCGTGCGAAGCAGGTGTTTGAATGGCTTTCAAGGGGCAAAAAGCCGTCCGAAATGACCAATCTTCCGCTCGCTTTGCGTGAAGAACTGTCAAAGATGCCATTGGGAAGCTCAAAAATATACGATAAACGAGTATCTGAAAAGGACGGCACGATCAAGTATCTGTTTGAGCTTGAAGACGGAAATATAGTCGAAGGCGTTTTAATGAGCTATCATTACGGTAATACCATGTGCATAAGCACACAGGTAGGGTGCAGAATGGGATGCTTGTTCTGTGCATCGACACTTAACGGCTGTGTGCGTAATTTAACAGCAGGAGAAATGCTTTCGTTTATTTCAGAGGTTGAAAAAGATGTGCCGCATGATGAAAACAGAGTGCGTACAGTTACAAATATAGTCTTAATGGGCAGCGGTGAACCGCTTGATAATTATGATAATGTACTGAAATTCCTTAATCTTGTGTCAAATGAGCATGGAATGAATATAAGTGTAAGGAATATATCCGTGTCAACCTGCGGACTTGTTGACAAGCTTATACAATTCACGGATGAAGCACCTCATATAACATTATCTGTTTCGCTCCATGCTCCGAATGATGAAATACGGGACAGGATAATGCCTGTAAACAAAAAATATAAAACAGATGAACTTTTGTCAGCCGCAAAACGCTATGCTGATATTACAAAAAGACGTGTAATATTTGAATATGCACTTATAAAAGATTT
>JAZNWT010000070.1:0-11943 GCA_045593465.1 Clostridia bacterium | reverse complement strand
ACAGTATTTTTGGTTTTTTCTATAAAAACAAAAAAACTGTTGACAACAGACAGGATTGGCTTCATAATAATATAATGATATCTGTGAAGATATCTTGTTATGCAATTTTGTAACCTTTAGATACTACATTGGTATCTTGATGTATAAACAAGGGAGGAAAGAACGATGAAAAGAATGAAGCAGATAATAACACTGCTCACAGTAGTTTGCATGTTGGCATCAGTTGTCACACTGTATGCAGGTGCAGAGATCGACAGAGGCATTGGTGAAAAGCTTATCATCCTCGGCAACATCGATGCAGAGGCAACAGCTGTTACACTCAACTTTGAAGAAGGCTCACTCACATGCGAAAAGACAACAGGCGAAGAATGGTGGTATTCTCTCGCACAGAGATGGTCCGATGGCGAACATTGGGCATGCGTTGATGATCAGGATCTTTATGAAGACTGGTTCAGCGAAAACAACATCAAGTCCGTTACAGTTACATGGGCAGACGGTGTTTCGGCAGAAGTTCCCCAGGAAGGCATCATAATCGACAAGACAACTGTTTCCGATATGATTCTCTTCTTCGCAATCAGAGATGAATTCAAGCCCAAGCCCTCACCCACAATCGTACCGGCAACACCTACGGCTCCTGCTGCAACAGCAACACCGGTTGTTCCCACAGCAACACCTGCTGCAACACCTACGGCTCCTGCTGCAACAGCAACACCGGTTGTTCCCACAGCAACTCCTGTAGTTACTCCCGATGTTGAGCCCACGGTTGGTCCCACAATCCCCGGAACAGGCAGCGAAATGAACACATTGTCAGTAGCTTTCATGGCTCTCGGTACATTGGGTCTTATCAGCCTCGGCGTTGTAACAGCTAAGGAAAAGTTCAGAGGCTAAGATTAAGCTTCTTCAGCGGAATATGACTTGCAGTGTTCCGCATGAAATAAGATTTGCAGTAGAGTATCGTTCGCTCTCCGTGCAATAAATAAAGCAATTTTAAGGTGAGTCACATACCGTGATTCACCTTTTTGTACAAAAAACAGCATACATAAAATTGAGGTCTATAATGTATAAAATAGTTAAAAAACAGGAATTGAATCCAACCGTAACGCTCATGGAAGTGGAAGCCCCCATGGTGGCAAGAAAGGCAGAGCCGGGGCAGTTCATTATCCTCCGTGTTGATGAAGACGGTGAGCGTATTCCGCTTACCATTGCAGATTTTAACAGGGATAAGGGTACTGTAACTATTATATTCCAGATAGTGGGTGCAACCACCGAAAAGCTCAACCGTAAAAATGAGGGCGAGCTTTTAGAGGACTTTGTTGGACCTTTGGGCGTTGCAACTCATACCGACGGACTTAAAAAAGTAGCAATAGTCGGCGGCGGTGTTGGCTGTGCAATAGCTTATCCCATAGCCAAAAAACTGAATTCCTTGGGAGCTGAAGTGCATTCAATCGTAGGCTTTAGAAATAAAGACCTTGTTATTTTAAAGGATGAGTTTGAAGCTGTTTCCGATAAGCTCATGATAATGACCGATGATGGAAGCATGGGCGAAAAAGGACTTGTTACCGATGCACTTAAAAGGCTCATTGATTCGGGTGAAAAGTACGATGAAGTCATTGCAATAGGACCGCTTGTAATGATGAAATTCGTATGCAAGCTTACCAAGGAATACGGAGTAAAGACCGTTGTAAGCATGAATCCCATAATGATAGACGGCACCGGAATGTGCGGCGGCTGTCGCTTGAGCGTTGGCGGCAAAACAAAGTTTGCCTGCGTTGGCGGCCCTGATTTCGACGGTCATGAAGTAGACTTCGATGAAGCCATCGAGCGTTCGTCGGCTTACCGTGATTTTGAACGCAAAGCACACGAAGAAGCCTGCAATTTGTTTAAGGGGGTATAACATAATGCCTAATATGTCTTTGAAGAAAAACGAGATGCCGTCCCAGGCTCCCGATGTTAGAAATAAAAATTTTGACGAAGTTGCTCTCGGTTATACAATGGAACAGGCAAAGGATGAAGCAGAACGCTGTCTTAACTGCAAAAATAAACCGTGTGTCAACGGTTGCCCCGTACAGATAGATATTCCTGCTTTCATATCGCTTGTTAAAGAGGGTGACCTTGAGGGTGCATATAACAAAATATCAGAAGCAAGCTCGCTCCCTGCGGTTTGCGGAAGAGTTTGTCCCCAGGAAAATCAGTGCGAAAAATATTGTGTTCGTGGAATAAAGGGCGAAAGCGTGGGCATAGGCAGGCTTGAACGCTTTGTTGCAGATTGGCACCTTGCACAGGAAAGCACCGATACGGTAAAGGTTGAAAAGAACGGACACAAGGTTGCAGTGGTCGGTTCGGGCCCGTCGGGGCTTGCGTGTGCAGGTGAGCTTGCAAGAAAGGGTTATTCGGTAACCGTTTTTGAAGCACTTCATGTTGCCGGCGGCGTTTTGGTATACGGTATTCCCGAATTCAGACTTCCCAAAGAAATAGTAAGAAAAGAGATTGAAAACTTAAAGGCACTCGATGTTGATATTCAGACCAATGTTGTAATAGGAAAGTCAATATCAATAGATGAGCTTTTCGAGGACGGTTTTGAAGCCGTATTCGTAGGATCCGGTGCAGGCCTGCCTCGTTTTATGGGTATCCCCGGCGAAAATTTCAAGGGCGTATATTCTGCCAACGAGTTTTTGACAAGAGTAAATCTTATGAAAGCATACCGGGAAGGCAGTGCAACACCCATTCAGAACGTAAAGCGTGTTGCGGTGGTCGGAGGCGGTAATGTTGCAATGGATGCCGCACGCTGTGCAAAGCGTTTGGGTGCAGAGGAGGTATATATAGTTTACAGACGCTCCGAAGCAGAATTGCCTGCACGAAAAGAAGAAGTCGAGCACGCAAAAGAAGAGGGAATCATATTCAAGCTTCTCACAAACCCCGTAGAGATCTTGCCCGATGAAAAACGCTGTGTAAAGGCAATACGCTGTGTTGAAATGGAACTCGGTGAAGCAGACGAAAGCGGCAGACGCCGTCCCGTGGTTAAGAAAGACTCCGAGTTTGAGATCGATGTTGACTGCGTGATAATGTCAATAGGCACTTCACCCAATCCGCTTATAAAAAATACTACCGATGGGCTTGATACACAAGCTTGGGGCGGAATAATAACCGACGATAACGGACTTACCTCCCGTGAGGGCGTTTATGCCGGCGGTGATGCGGTAACAGGTGCCGCAACTGTTATATTGGCTATGGGAGCAGGTAAAAAAGCGGCTACTGCTATAGATGAGTATTTGGCAGACCGCTGATAAACACTTCCTTTTCCGCTTTTCCTCGACTCGCCTTGTGCGGCGTACCGCAAAAGTACGCCTCCGCGTCTCGCTCGTGCAAAGACGAAAAATCAAGCATTTCTTAGCGGTCTGCCTTGGAAAGCAAGTTACATACTGCGAGCAAAAGCATCGACCGCTGATAAACGCATTCTTTTTCCGTGTGGCTTTGCCCCTTAACCCCGGTCGCTTTTGTAAAAGCGACACAAAACCAGTGTAATAAAACATATAAAAAGTCATGCACATATGGGTGCATGACTTTTTGCAGCCCGTTTTGCTGACTTTTACAAAAGTCAGTGGGGGTGCGGGGGCGAAGCCCCTGCAAAGCGAAGTCTCTGCAAATAGCTTTGTAAAATGCGGAAAGGGTGGTATAATAGTAAAAAGAAACTAACTTTTAGAGTGTGATGATATGAAACAGGAATTTGATGTACGGGGCATGACGTGTTCTGCCTGTGCCGCCCATGTTGAAAAGGCGGTAAAAAAGGTTGAGGGTACACAAAACATAAACGTAAACCTGCTTGCAAACAAGCTGACGGTTGAGTATTCGGGCGATGCAGGTAATATAATCGCCGCCGTCAGGGACGCAGGGTATGATGCGTCCGTCAAGAATGAGCAGACACAAAAAAAGAGCGGTGACGGCAGAAAAAATACCGCAAACGCTGAAAATGAGATAGCCTCAATGAAAAAGCGTCTTATAATGTCGCTCGTATTCATGCTTCCGCTTTTCTATATCTCGATGGGCGGCATGATGGGATTACCCATGCCGGATTTCTTTGTCGGCGACCAAAATGTGCTGATTTTAGCATTCACACAGCTTCTGTTGGCACTTGCCATTGCTTATATTAACCGTAAATTCTATCAGATCGGCTTTAAAATGCTTTTTAAGCGTTCACCCAACATGGACACACTTATTGCACTCGGCTCGTCTGCGGCGATTATATACGGCATATTTGCGATATACAGAATTTCGCATGGCTTGGGTATAGGCGATATGACTTTAGTACATAAATATGCTCACGATATGTATTTTGAGTCGGCAGGAATGATACTAACGCTCATAACTTTCGGTAAGCTGATGGAAACAAAAGCAAAGGGTAAAACGAGTGAAGCTATTGCAAAGCTCATGGATCTTTCGCCCAAGACCGCAGCGGTGGAGCGTAACGGTCAAGAGGTTGAGATAGCAGTCGAAGAAATAGAAAAAGGCGACATAATAATTGTGAGACCGGGGATGTGCATTCCCGTTGACGGTGAGATAATCGAGGGTAGTACGAGTGTTGACGAATCTGCGATAACGGGCGAGAGCATACCCATTGAAAAGCAGGTGGGGGATAAGGTCATTGCGGCAACGGTCAATAAAGCGGGATTTTTCAAATTCCGAGCCGTAAAGGTGGGCGATGATACCACGCTTGCACAGATAATACGCCTTGTGGAGGAAGCATCAAGCTCAAAAGCACCGATAGCCAAGCTTGCCGATAAGGTGAGCGGAATATTTGTTCCCGTGGTAATTTCAATAGCCGTGATTGCGACTGTAATTTGGCTCGTTTTCGGTGCAACTTTTGAATTTGCACTTTCAATAGGCATAGCAGTGCTTGTTGTATCATGTCCGTGTGCATTGGGGCTTGCAACACCCGTTGCCATAATGGTGGGCACGGGCAAGGGTGCGGAAAACGGAATTTTGATAAAATCGGCAGAAGCACTTGAAACCGCACACATGACAGACACCGTGGTGCTTGATAAAACGGGTACGCTCACACAGGGTAAACCGTCTGTTACCGATATAATACTTTTAAGGGATATTGATAAAAAAGAGTTCTTGAAGATTGCCGCATCCATTGAAAAACCGTCGGAGCATCCTTTATCGGAAGCACTTTTATCAGAAGCGGATAAGGAAGGCATTTCTTTAAAAGAAGTCAGCACATTTAATGCTTTGCCGGGCATGGGAATTGAAGCGGTGCTTGACGGTGTGAAATACTTTGCAGGCAACATAAAGCTGTTGAATGAAAAGGGATTAAAGCTTAGCGAGAGCGATATTAAAAAGAGCGAAGCACTTGCAAACGAAGGCAAGACATTGCTTTACTTTGCGGATGATAAAGGTATAATAGGCATTGTTGCGGCGGCTGATACTTTAAAAGTAACCAGTAAAAAGGCGATTCAACGCTTTGCTGAAATGGGCATCGAGCCAATAATGCTTACGGGTGACAATAAACGCACCGCAAAAGCCATAGCCGATGAGCTTGGAATAAAAACAGTTATCGCCGAGGTAATGCCGCAGGATAAGGAAAAAGAAATTCAAAAGCTCAAGCAGGCAGGCAAAAAGGTTGCCATGATAGGTGACGGCATAAACGATGCGGTAGCACTTATAAGTGCCGATGTGGGAATAGCCATTGGTGCAGGCACGGATATTGCAATTGAGTCTGCCGATATCGTACTTATGAAAAGCGAGCTTTCAGACGCTGTGACAGCAGTGGAGCTTTCAAAAAAGGTGATACGCAACATAAAAGAAAATCTTTTTTGGGCATTTTTCTACAACGTGATAGGCATACCGATTGCGGCAGGCGTTTTCTTCCCTGTTTTCGGGCTGAAAATGAGCCCCATGTTCGGTGCGGCGGCAATGAGCCTAAGTTCCGTATGCGTTGTATCAAATGCATTAAGGCTTAAGCTTTTTAAACCAAAAACACAGGCAACTGATATAAAGAAAGGAGAAACCAAAACTATGACAAGAAAAATTAAGATTGAGGGCATGGCTTGTGGCCACTGCTCGGCAAGAGTCGAAAAGGTACTCAATGAGCTTGACGGCGTTTCTGCAACTGTTGACCTTGCGGCAAAGACCGCAACCGTGACGCTTGAAAAAGAAGTGAGCGATGAAACGCTTAAAGGCGTTGTTGAAAATGCAGGCTATGAAGTAATCAGCATCGACTGATGGTAATGTGGGGTTTCACCCCCACGCCCCGGTCGCTTTTGTAAAAGCGACGGAAAACAAGTATAATAAAACATATAAAAAAGTCATGCACATATGGGTGCATGACTTTTTGCAGTTGGTTTGATATTTATATTATCACGGTTTTAGTATTACGGCTTCTTTTCTATAAAATTTTGCAAGATTTCTATTGTATATATCATTAGGATCTTCCATTTTTGCGTGAGTCAACTTAAAAACTGCTTTCCTGCAGGTTTTGAGGACACCTCGGTAGAGGTGTCCCTAATGTTTGCACGAATATACCTGCGATTATTTTTTTCATACGGCAATATTTAATTTGTAGGGACAGCCGTCCTCGGCTGTCAGTTTGTACTGTCACGTTTTATACAATGGTGTTAGGATAGTTATTACAACCAAAATCCGCCCTTTTAAGGGCGGATTCGTGCAAACCTATCAGTCGTGAGCTTTTGTGTTTATCTCGAAGAGGAGGTCTTTCAAGAAATCGTCGAGTGGCATTGTGCCCTTGTCGCCGTCCTTGCGTGAGCGGACAGCAACAACATTGTTTTCGACTTCCTTATCGCCGATTATGAGCATATAGGGAATTTTCTGCATCTGTGCTTCACGGATCTTGAAGCCTATTTTTTCGTTTCTTGTATCTACTTCCGCACGGATACCGTAGTTTTCAAGCTTTACTTTGAGTTCTTTAACCGCATCGTGAGTACGGTCGGTCATGGCAAGAAGCTTTACCTGTACGGGAGCGAGCCATGTGGGGAGTGCACCTGCATAACGCTCTATGAGCAATGCGAGTGTGCGTTCGTAACAGCCGATGCTTGTGCGGTGGATAACGTAGGGATACTTCTTTTCGCCGTCTGCATCAACATATGTCATGCCGAAACGCTCTGCAAGCTGGAAGTCTATCTGTATTGTTATGAGTGTATCTTCCTTACCGTGTACGTTCTTTATCTGTATGTCGAGCTTCGGGCCGTAGAATGCGGCTTCACCGTCTGCCTCAACAAAATCAAGACCTAAGTCGGTAAGTATCTTACGCATCATATCCTGGGTGCTTTCCCAGCTTTCCTTTTCGCCGATGTACTTGTCACGGTTGTTTTCATCCCACTTGGAGAAGCGGTATGTTACGCTTTCGGCTAAACCCAAAGTTTCAAGCATGAATTTTGCAAGGTCAAGACAGCCGTGGAATTCTTCCGCAACCTGGTCGGGACGGCAGGCAAGGTGACCTTCTGAAATGGTGAACTGACGCAAGCGGATAAGGCCGTGCATTTCGCCCGATGATTCCTTGCGGAAAAGTGTTGATGTTTCGTTGTAGCGAAGCGGCAGGTCACGGTATGAGCGTGAACGGTTAAGGTATGCCATGAACTGGAACGGGCAAGTCATGGGACGAAGTGCGAATACTTCGGACTCGTCCTCTGCATCGGGATCGCCGACTATAAACATATTGTCACGGTAATGTCCCCAATGTCCCGAAATTTTGTAAAGGTCGCTCTTTGCCATGAACGGAGTTTTTGTGAGGAGATAGCCTCTTCTCTGTTCCTCGTCTTCGACAAAACGCTGGAGAAGCTGTATAACTCTTGCACCCTTGGGCAAAAGTATGGGCAAGCCCTGACCTATTGTATCAACCGTTGTGAAAAGCTCCAATTCACGGCCGAGCTTGTTATGGTCACGCTTTTTGGCTTCTTCGAGCTGTTCGATGTATGCGTCAAGGTCTGCTTTCTTTTCAAAGGCCGTACCGTATATACGCTGGAGCATCTTATTCTTTTCGTTTCCACGCCAATAAGCACCGGCAACATTCATGAGCTTAACATTCTTAACCTTGTCCGTGCTTTCAACATGAGTTCCTGCACAAAGGTCTACAAAATCACCCTGGCGGTAGAAGCTTATTACTGCATCTTCGGGCAAATCTTCGATAAGCTCAACCTTGTAAGGCTCATCAAGCTCTTTCATGTATTTTATTGCTTCGCTTCTTTCAAGCTCAAAACGCTCAAGCTGCAAAGCTTCGTTTGATATCTTGGCAATTTCCTTTTCGATGGCGGCAAGGTCATCGGGCGATAAGGTTTCTTCCATGTCAAAATCATAGTAGAAGCCGTTTTCGATTGCAGGACCTATCGCAAGCTTTGCTTGGGGATAAAGGCGTTTTACAGCCTGTGCAAGCATATGCGAAGCCGTGTGACGGTATGTCCAGCGTCCGTCAGCGTCTGCAAATGTGAGCAGCTTTAATTCATGGTCGCCGCTTATGGGAGCGAATGCATCGATTTTTTCGCCGTCAAGCACTGCCGCAAGCGTTGCTTTTTTTAGGCGGGGACTTATACTTTGAGCAATATCAAGAGCCGTTAAACCGTCTTGATATTCTTTAACCGTACCGTCGGGAAGTGTAATTTTCATGGGTATATCTCCTTTGATTATTTTAAAATAAAAACCGCCCCAAGCAAAAGCTAGGGACGGATAAAAAACATATCCGCGGTTCCACCCTAATTGGAAGACCCACTCAAATGAGTTTAACGCACTCACAACGACCGTGGTCACGGGGCGGTAATGGATTCGCAGTGCTTTCAAACGCTTCCAGCCAAAGGCGTTTTTCTCTTGTGAAAACAGTGATGCGACCAAAAACCCGGTCACTCCACGCTACAATGCAAATTATAAAGGTGCAAATCAAAATTGTCAAGTTAACAGTTTTTTCAGTGTAAAATTCCTGCTTTTTTTGAACATACTATTGCGTGAATGCATAAATTGCGAGTGATGCCAAAGTTTAAGGAGAGGAAAATAAATGAGTCAATACTCTGTAAACACACACGAATACGGCATAGATATTAAAAAGCTTATAGAACGCAGATTAAAGCAGGTAAGCAGTAAGCTTGAAATCGAAAGCGAAGATAAAAATACCGTGTCCGCTTTTATCGATACTCCCAAAGAGTTGGATAAATGGTGCAGTGCGTTGAGCAGATTGCTTTTGCACGACATAGCACCGTTTGAGCTTGCAAAAATAGTTGACGGACTGCCGTTTGATCTGGAGGAAAAGGAAGAGATACTGACCGAAGCCGTGAAAAACGCAAAGAATGTTTTGGGCTATAATGCAATAAGACAGAAGCTTCGCGAATACTTTGCAGACAACGACAGCCTCAATTTGGAGGGTTTCGTGTTTTTCAGAATGAACGATACAAAAAACAGTTGGGAAGCTTGTGTAGACGAAGCCATACACGAGTTTGCCGTAAGAAATGAGTATCTTGAGCTCATGAGCGTGTGGGCATCGTTTGCAAAAATGAGTCCGAGCAGGACTTCCCAAATAAATGTTATACTGCACCCGGACGGAAGCTGTACGCTCACAGACGAAAGCGATTCACGCATAGACTGCTCAAAGTGCAGCTTTGACGGCATAGTAAGCGTGCTTGTGGGCTTGGCTCCCGAGCATATAACCGTGTACGATATGTCGGCAGGCGAGAGCCGTGGTATGGCGGAATTGCTCCTTCGTGTGTTTGAAGACAGAGTAAGATTTTTAAAATAATTGATATACTCGTATTAAGCGTTTATACTGTTTAGTATGAATGAACTTATCAAAGAAAAACTGAAACTGTTACCCGACCTGCCCGGCGTATATAAAATGTACGATGCTGTCGGAAACTGTATATATGTCGGAAAAGCGGTAAACTTAAAAAACCGTGTCCGCCAATATTTCAGGTCCACGGATACTCTTTTGCCCAAGGTTGCCGCCATGGTTTCGCACGTGACGGATTTTGAGTATGTAATCACCACAAACGAAACCGAGGCATTAAGCCTTGAGAGCAATCTTATAAAAGAATTAAGACCTAAATACAACATACTTTTAAAAGATGATAAGCATTTCCCCTATGTACGGCTCAATATAAAGCAGGATTTCCCGAGATTTGAGGTAGTACGCAGAATAAAAAACGACGGGGCACGTTATTTCGGACCGTATTTAAGCACTCTTGCACTTCGTGATTCACTCACGGCAATAAGGGAGCTTTTTCCCGTAAGACATTGCAAAAAAGACATAAAAAAAGCCATAGCAAGGCGTGAACGTCCGTGTCTTATGCACCATATAGGAAAATGCTGTGCTCCATGCTCCGGGCGTGTAAGCCGTGAGGAATATCACGAGCTTTTGTCGGGAATTATTGCTTTTTTGGAGGGCAATACCGATGAAGTGTCATCTATGCTTGAAAAAAAGATGTATGAAGCATCCGAAAAAATGGAGTTTGAGCGTGCGGCAATTTTCCGTGACAGAATGAGTGCCATGAAACAGCTCAGCGAGCGTCAGCAGGTAATATCCGTCGCTTCAACCGAGCGTGACGTGCTTGCACTTGTAAGACGTGGAGCGGAGGCAATGGTCTTTGCACTCTTTATGCGTCAAGGCAAGGTAATAGGCACTCAGCATTATTTGATAGAATGCGGAATGGACGAAGCAAACGAGAGCATTATGGCTTCATTTATAAAACAGCATTATTTTGAAGCAACACTTATCCCAAAAGAAATAGCGGTTTCGGATATGCCCGAGGATGCGGAAGCAATACAGGTATGGCTTAGCGAGAATGCAGGGCACAAAATAAGCATTATCCGCCCTAAAAAGGGTGAAAAAGCAAAGCAAGTGCAGATGGCATATAAAAACGGCGAGGAAGAATTGGACAAGATGGCAATACTTTCTCGCCGTGAATGGGAAAAGGGCGAGGGTGCGGCGGCAAGGCTGTCTTTGCTCCTTGGCATGGACTCGGTGCCGTACCGTATAGAATGCTTTGACAACTCGCACATAATGGGGCGTGATACCGTTTCAAGTATGGTAGTGTTTGAGGGAGGAAAACCTGCAAAAAAACAGTACAGGCGGTTTAAAATAAAAACGGAAGTTAACGGCGACGATTATGCCGCAATGAAAGAAACTCTTAAAAGGCGATTTGAGCGTGCAAAAAACGGCGACGATAAATTCTCCGCACTGCCCGACTTGCTCGTTGTAGACGGCGGCAGAGGGCAGTTAAATGCGGCACTTGAGGTGCTTTGCGAATACGGACTTTCCGATATTCCTGCAATAGGTCTTGCGGAAAAGAATGAGGAAATAATATTGCCTGACAGCAAGGGCTCGCTGATACTCGATAAAAAAGACGGTGCATTACACCTGCTGCAAAGACTGCGTGATGAAGCACACCGTTTTGCGATAACGTATCACAGAAGCTTGCACGCAAAAACAACACTGTATTCCGTGCTGTCTGAAATAGACGGAATAGGGGATAAGAGAAGACATGTGCTTTTTGATGCGTTTATAACTCTCGATGCAATAAAGAATGCAAGCGTTGAGGAACTGTCAAGTGTTAAAGGCATGAACATAACTGCCGCACAAGCAGTATATAGGCATTTTCATTCAGAGGAATGAAAATGCCGTGAAGTTATAAGTTATAAGTAATAGTGAAGAAGTGTCGTAAAAGCTCCGTTTTCGGAGCTTTTTATATTTTTAAAACAGTATGAAAAAGCAGTTCGCACCTTGTCGTGCGAACTGCTTTTCGGTTTATCTTTCTACCTGTTTTTTGATTACTTTTTTACAAAAAAGTAATCAGGGGGTGTGGGGACAGCGTCCCCACTGATTATGCCTGGAAATCGTATGTGCCCCAGGGCTGAGCGTCTATCGTGTCGGGCAAGAAGCCGTATGTGAGATAGAACTCCAATACTCTTGCGTACATATAAATTACGTTGCAGTAATTCATTGTACCGAGG
>JAZNWT010000069.1:0-8394 GCA_045593465.1 Clostridia bacterium | reverse complement strand
CAGCTGACCTGGTCTTTGACCCCACACTCGCCAACTGTACGGTTTGCTACTAAGCATTTACGCTCCCCACTCCCCGTCTCTCGAGCAAAAGCTCGGTTGGACTTACATCTAAGCCGCACCATGCTCACCGAAATTTTTTCAGCTTACGTGGATCGTTTTGCCTGCGACTGGCATCGACTTTCAACCACAGACCTGCACATTGGAATAACTTGCGTTAATTATATGACACACACCCTCAAAACGCAAGAATTATTTTTCCAAATGTGACATTTTAAGTGAAGGCTTGATGTTTTTTAGAGTTTTTTGTGCTTTAGGGCTGTTTTAACGCATAAAAGATGCATCATACAAGGCACGCGGTCCACCTATATACTTCGGACGTGTTCGTGCCATGGTTATATTTGCCTCACCTATTTTTCTTGTAGAAGCATGAATGGGAACAACGACAGGATGCATATGCATACCGACAAAAGTGCCGCCGATATCTATACCCAGCGAGGCACGCATTTTTATATCTTCGACCATTCTGGGTTCTTTAAACCTCGACATTGCCTGCATTGCCATTGCACCGCCTGCATGAAGCTGCGGCATAACCCACACCTGATTCAAGTCATACTTTTCCATGCACGCACGTTCAACAACCAATGCACGGTTCAAATGCTCACAGCACTGTACTGCAAGAAATAATCCGTATTCACGGACAGTGGGCAAAAGTACATCCATAACAGCACAAGCCGCTTCCTCCGACGAACCCGTACCGATGCACTTCCCCATTATCTCACTGCTTGAACAGCCGATAACCAAAATATCACCCGGCTTGATATTATCCTTTGCCGCCTCCATGAGTTCCGAAAGTGCCGCTTTCATTTGTTCTTTTATCTTCTCGGTCATAAAATCCTCCATAAAAGCATCTCTGTACATTTTATCAGTATAGGTTGAGTAAGACAATGCTTTCACATAATAAAAACCCACTCGCTCACAAGTGGATTTTTATATCATAGTACACTGCCTGCTTTATGCCAGCAATTTTCTTTGCAGTGAAGCAATATCCCTTGAGTTCAGCTTAACATCACCGTTTATATCAGCCGCAACTTGCTGTAATTCGTTTGTTTCCGATGCACCCATCAGTATTTTTTGTATCCGGGCAATATCTCTTGAATTAACCTTGCCGTCACCGTTCATATCACCGACAACAACTATGCTGAGTTCTTCTTTCAAAGTAACATCTACAATAAGCTTTACCGTGTATCCTGTACCTATCACCGCTTCGCCGTCTACAACCTCTTTGTCGTTTTCATCAAACACTTTTATGTGTTTCTCATCTTCGAATGCCGCAAGCAAGCTTTGAAGTGTTGTATTTTCCGCAACTCCCAAAAGCAGTTTTCCCTCTGCATCCTTGGTGTATGTGCTGTTTTCTTTAATTTTAATCTCAGTCGGTGCCTGTGTTGCATCGACAGTGGGCAAAGGCGTTTTAGTTGCTTCTATTGTGGGTTCAACCGTTGCTTCTGCTGTGGGAGTGGGTTCAATATCCGCCTTGAAATCCGTGTATACTTCATTCGTAAGCTTATGTCGTATTGCATAATCATTTAATACCCTGAGCATTATTACCGTAATACGGTCAAAGCACATACTGCCTTCAATACCATCTATTCTCATTAAAGAAGGAGCTTTGTTTGCGTGACCTTGTGCATATGCGGCATAAGCCTTTGCAAGCTTCATATAATCTTTTTTCTCTATCTCTTCTTCTGCGTATGTATCGTCCCTGACATTGTTAACAGGATTTTTTACATCGGGTACATATATTTTTTCCGGCAAGTGCTGGTACACATCGTCCCAACCGAGCGTTATAAGCAATTCTGCCGCCATTCTTGCATAGGTCGCCTGTTTCAGTATGAATGTTACTTCCTCACCGTTTTCATCGGTAAATGTTACTGTTTTACTCGACGGCAGAGCGGCATACGGATCTTTATCGTATGTTTCATAAAGTGTACTGCAAGCAACAAGTGCCGCCATTGTGGGTATTTCATATACTGTCGTGGGCTGTTCGTAATCTGCGGAAACAGCTTCAGGTAAAATACCCGTTTTCCTGTAACTTCTTAATACTCTTGAAAGTATGAGTATCTGGTGGTCGAAGTTAATCGAACCGCTAAACTCATCATCGTCCTCAAATGTGATCGAAATAAGCGGCTGTCTCCTTAAATATGCGTCCATTGCCGCCATCTGAGTATTTACAAGATATAAATATCCGTTCTTACTTATTGTGTTATCGGCATTATCTATCGTAAAATCATCTGACGCTACCCAATCAAGTGCAGTACAGTCCTGCAGTATGACACGGTGTGCAACGCCCGTTGCATTGATCTGTGCTGTCATTTTTGCCGCAACATCAAAATACTGCGACATATTAAGCGTTTCGCCACCCACCACTATGCTGTTTGGCATTTCAAAGTTTTCGTCAAAATAGTCAATAACCGTCTTTGCCGCATCTATAATATCATCTGCAAGCGTATATACTTTATCTTCCCATGCAATATCAATATTTTCGGGGAGTACGCCGAAATCATGATAATATGAGAATATTCTCATAAATGTTATCAATGTACGTTCATAATCCATGCTTCCGTTTATGCCGTAGTTTTGACTTATCGCTATAAACGCTGCAGGAACATTTGCATACTTATTATCAACAAGCGTATTCATTGCATCAAGCTGTCTTTTTACAATATACGAATAAGCAGTCTTACTCATAGTATCGTCGGACATTGTTCTTCTTTCAACGTCTTCAGGCTCTGTACACACATAATACGGAACATCGTCCTCATTCATGTCGATAAGATTATCAAGCACTTCACAGGCAAGTCTGAAATATGATGCTTTATTTGCAATAGTATCATTGAATGCTATTGTTTCGGGGAGCACGCCTGTTTTCTCAAAGTTCTTACCTGCTTTTGCAAACGTATCCACCGCATATTCCAAGGTAAGCACTGCATCGGGAGCAGGAATTTCTATAACTTCTTCTGTAAACTCGTCCACGCAACGTTTTGCCGCTCTGAATTGGAACTCATTTCCGTATATATCCGTCATGAAGCTTTTGTTGCTTACAAAGTATACGGGCATATCGGTTGCAGGCCAAATTTCCGAAATATCCTGTTTTGCCTTGAATGTAATTTCCATTAGATAATCGATTTTATTTATGGGATCACTCGCATCAGCCCATATCATTCTGAATTCTTTGGTTTCGTCTGAATAGGAATGTGCAGATGCAGTGTTTCCGGAACGTTTTTCAGGCATTGTCCACGAAACTATCTCCACCCTTTCAGGATCTATTCTTACCGAGAAATCCAATGCACCGATAAGTCTTGCCTTGAAAGACTTCGAAGCATATATTTTCATTGTAAATTCTTCGCCGCTTTGAACCGTACGCTTGCTCATAATAAAATCAAAAGCGTTTTCCGCAGCGGTTGAGTTATATGTAACCGTCTTATTTTTGATTGAGTTTACTGCTCTTTGGAAGCTCAAAAGATCCCAAATGTTTATCTTTTTATTTAAATCAACATCAATAACATCTTTTTCTATGCCGTTATAATTCGTACCGTTTAAAACAGCATCGATTATAATGTCGCGATCCTTGTCATCGCCGTAGCCGTCACGGTTAATATCGCCGTTAACTATCATTACTATCGAATCTAAAATAGTCTCGTCATTTTCGCGGCAAACACACCAGCCAGTTCTTACAACAGCTGATGTGTCGCTCACCTTTTTACCTGTTTCATCGGCAACATAGAGATCATCGTTTGCAAAATTGGTAAGCAGTTTTGCAATTGTTGTTCCGCCTGCAACATTTTTCAGATAGTCTGTTGCATAATCAAGAACATAAAAACTCTCTTCTTTAAGCTCTATTGCAGTTCGTTCATTTCTTTTATATGCAGTAGTTATATATTTGGGAAGTACGCCGTTTTTATAATAATAAGCCAACGCCCAGGACATTATTCCTGCAGCTCTGTACATGCATATATTGCCCGAATATTCCGCTATATTTTTGTTGGGATATGTAAGAACATCAAAGTCGCCCCTTCCGTTCTTTGCATAATACGCAAGCACCTGTTCCGCCATGTCTAAATACATTTTCTTCGAAACCATCGGAGCTTTAAAAGTATCCTTTGAATAACCGTTTTCACGGTAAGGCACGTACTCATACGTTATTCGCATATCCGTTTCACCGTTTGCAAGTGCTTTGAGCATTCTTGCCGCCAACAGTGCATACGACGGAGTGTTGAAAACATATGTGGTTGAGCTGTCGCCAATCATTGTGACCTTATCAGCAACCTCGGTATTTGTGTAAAATCTGTTTCTGACAGCATTAAAGCGTCTCAACGCAACATCCATTGAAATGTCATCTTTTATAATGACAATACCCTCATTCAAATCATCATACTGCTCTGCAAAGCTCGGCATGACAGCCGAAATTGCAAACATCAGCACAAGAAGTAAAGAAATTATTTTTTTAAGTTTAAACATTCGCATTTTTTTCGCTCCTGCCTTTTGTGTTATTTAAACATATCAACTTTATTATATCAGTTATCATTTTAAAGTACAATGCGAATAAAATGAAATTAGCTTGACACGGCAAAGTAAGCCACGTAATAAATGTGTTATACGTAAAAAGCCTTGGAAACTTTGAGTTTCCAAGGCTTTTGGATTGCTTTTGTAAAGCGAATAAAATTAACGTTTTGAGAACTGGGGAGCACGACGAGCTGCTTTCAAGCCGTACTTCTTTCTTTCCTTCATTCTCGGGTCACGTGTTAAGAAGCCTGCCTTCTTAAGTTCGCCGCGGAGCTCGGGCTCTGCAACGATGAGGGCACGGGATATACCGTGACGGATTGCACCTGCCTGGCCTGTTGTACCACCGCCGCATACGTTGACTTTAACATCGTACTTGGACATTGTGTTTGTAAGAACCAAGGGAGCACGAACGATCATCTTAAGTGTTTCGAGGCCGAAATACTGTTCGAGATCACGCTTGTTAACTGTGATGTTGCCGCTGCCGGGAAGTATGCGAACACGTGCAATTGACTTTTTACGTCTGCCTGTACCTAAAAACTGTGTGATTGCCATATCTATGTTACTCCTTCCCTATTACTTAAGCACGAGAACTTCGGGTGTCTGAGCCTGCTGCTTATGTTCGCTTCCACGGTAGATACGAACCTTTGTAAGCATCTTGCGGCCGAGGGGACCCTTGGGCATCATGCGGCGAATAGCTTCATATACTGCGAACTCGGGCTTCTTGTCCAAAAGATCACGGTAAGAAGTTTCTTTAAGTCCTCCGGGATAACCGGTGTGATGATAATACTTTTTGTCTTCGAGCTTGTTGCCTGTTAAAACAACCTTCTCTGCATTTATGATGATGACATGGTCGCCCGTGTCAACATGGGGTGTGTATATAGGCTTATGCTTTCCGCGAAGTATTGCAGCTACCTGTGATGCCAAACGACCTAAAACCATGCCGTCTGCATCGACTACGTACCACTTACGTTCGACAGATTCGCCCTTTGCCATATAGGTTTTCATGGCGCAGTCCTCCAAAATTGAATTGATATTTTTGTTTTCGATTCATACTCGATCGCTGCCGGGGCTGTGGCCGCAAACCGCCTATAATACGAAACTCATAATATTTTAATGAAAATCCAACAATATGTCAAGTGTATTTTTTCTTATCCTGCTATTTTTTTCTGCAAAGCTGCTATGTCTCTTGAGTTTACCTTGCCGTCTCCGCTTACATCCGCTGCTTTAAGTGCTGTTCCCGTAAGAATTTCAATCTCTACTATATGCTTCTGCAAAGCTGCTATATCTCTTGAGTTCACCTTGCCGTCGCCGTTTACATCACCTTCCGTTACCTCTTCACCGGGTGTAGGTGTTACCGTGGGTGTCACTGTAGGTGTTGCCGTGGGTGTGGAAGTGGGTGTAGGCGTGGGAATAACAGCATTTTCATAAACCTTTATGGGATATCCGTTCCATGTTGTTTCACCGTTGGGTGCCCACGAAAGCTTATAGTTTTCGGGATAGTAGATTGTGAATGCCGAAGCTGCTTCGTCAAATACTCTCTCACCGAATGAAATCGGAGGCTCACCGTAGAATACTGCACTTGTAAGGCTCTTTGCATCTCTGAAAGCATAACTGCCGATATTTTCGACTGTTGCACCTACGAATACCGTTTTGAGTGATGAACAGCCATTGAATGCACTCTCTCCTATCTTTTCAACACCATCGGGAATTGTAAGGGTTTCAAGTGCCGTGCAGGATGCGAATGCCGCATAGCCTATAGTCTTAACACCTTCCTGTAAGTATACGTTTTTAAGAGCTGTGCAGTCGGTAAATGTATTGTCGCCTATATTGCTTATACCTGTGGGCAGCACAATTTCAGTGAGCGACTTGCACATATAAAATGCACTCTCGCCTATTGAGTTTATCTGATTGCCCAAATTTATCTGTTTCAAAGCACTGCATCCAAAGAACGCATAATTGCCTATTGACTTTACAGTTGAGGGAAGTACGATTTCCTGGATCTTTTCGCAAGATTCAAAAGCGGAGGCCGCAACGTTTACAGTACCTTCCTTAACGGTAAATTTTCCCGTTGATGCAGGAGCACATACCACGAGTGCCAAACCGTCTTTTGTGTATATCGCATTGTCGATAACCTGATATACACTATTGCCTGAAGCAACGGAAAGAGTTGCTACTTTGGGACTGCTTGCAAATATTGCGATACCCAACGTTGAAAGGCCCGTGCCGAAGCTTACGCTTGTGAGCTGTGCACAGTAGCTGAACGCTTCCGTGCCGATGCTTGTTACGGTGTCGGGCAAAGTTATTTTTGTTATCTTAGAGAATGCAAACGCATAATCGTCTATTGCAGTTACAGTGTAATTGTTTCCGATTGTTGCGGGAACCGTTACTTCACCGCCCGTGCCTTTGTAGCCTGTTATGACTGCATTGCCGCCTACGAGCATATATTCAAACTGAGCATCTTCGGGAATATCAATGTTTGCTTCGTCAAATTTAACTATAGAATAACCGTTCCATGTTGTTTCACCCTTGGGTGCCCATGCTTTAGCATTGCTCTCTGTATAACCTATAACAAACTCAATCGATGTGCCTGTAAACACGTTGCCGCCGAAGTTCGTGGGAGGCACGCCCTTAAAGTTTGCACTCTTAAGTTGTGAAGCGTGCATAAACGCATTGTTGCCAATGGAAGTAAGACCTTCGGGTAAAACAACCGTTTCAAGCTTTTTGCAGTTTCTGAAAGCACTTGAGCCTATTGTGGTCAACGTGTCGGGCAAAACGATTTCTTTAAGTCCGATACAATCGATAAATGCCATGTCGGAGATTGTTTTTACTCCTTCGGGAAGTACAACACTTGTAAGATTCAAGCAGCCCTCAAATGTGCGGTTTTCAACAGCTGAAACACTGTAAGGCCAAGATATCTCGGAAAGTGCTTCACAACCGGAAAAAGCACCCTCACCTATTTGCGAAACACTTGAAGGAATCGTTATATTTTTAATACCGGCATAAGCGAATGCATAATCACCGATTTTTTTCAAACCGTAGTTCAATGTTGCTTTGCTGAGATTCTTTGCACCTTCAAATGCCATATCAGCTATTTCCTCTACGGACACGGGAACTATATATTCGCCCGTTTTTGCCGCAGGGTAGCTTATCAATACTTTCTGTTCCTTATCGAAAAGAACACCATTGTCCGATGTGTATTTTTTATTGGAAGCTGATACAGATATTTCCTTAAGATTCTCGCAAGAAGCAAAAGCACCGATGCCTATGCTTTCCGTACCACTGCCTATGGTTGCCGTTGTTATGCCGGTATGTCCAAATGCTCCGTAACCTATTGACTTTACGCTGTCCGGAATAGCAATGGACTGCAATGCTATACAATTTTCAAACGCATATGCACCGATATCGGTTACCGTATCGGGAATAACAACCTTCGTAAGCAAGTCACTACCGCCGAATGCACCCATATCTATTTGAGTAACGGTTTTGCCGTCATATTCAGAAGGTATTGTAAGGCTTCCGCTTACTTGAGCTTTGCAGCCGGTTACTTTCACCGTATTATCGGAAAGAGTTGCAAAAGTCAAGCTTTCACTTCCTGCCTTTGTTCCGATACCAACAGCATAAACCATGTTCATCGTAGACAAGACCATTATCAATGCAGTTATAAAAGCTACGAGTTTTGAAGTGATTTTGTGTTTCATTAAATGTATGCCTCCGTTCATTTCCGTGTCACTTGTACATATCTTGTTATAATTTCTAATACACCTTTTTACAGTATACTTTTATTTCCGTTTTATATCAAGACACTAATTTAAGTTAATATTTCTTTTTGTTTAT
>JAZNWT010000068.1:0-1885 GCA_045593465.1 Clostridia bacterium | reverse complement strand
CTCCGTCTTTTTGCTTCGCAAAAATCCACCTCCCTCGTCAGAGGGAGGCAGGGAGTCTTCATTTCGATAGTTTCAATAAATTATTGATTTACACATCAAATTAAACGCTAAAACTTAAAAATGCAGAAGAAGCCCATTTTTCAACTTCTTCTGCATTTATCTTTTCTAATTCTCCTGATTTTATGGGCTTTGATTTGACTAAGTTTTTTTACAGCCCCTTTCACCATCATTATTCACTATTCATTATTCATTTGAAAAAGCTTTGTCTATCAGATCTATAACCTCTCTTGCCGCTCCCTTGCCGCCGTTTTTTGTGCACACATAATCTACATATGCTTTTATGCCCTCTGCGGCATCATTGGGACAGGCACAAAATGCACAAAGCTGCATCGCTTCAAAGTCGTTAAAATCATCTCCCAAATATGCCGCTTCATTTGAAGTTATGCCAAGTGAGCAAAAAAGTTCTTTGATAAGTGCGGCTTTATCGTCAACACCCTGATATATATGTTCTATTCTCAGCTCTTTTGCCCGTCTTTCAACGATTTTGGATTTCCTGCCCGTAATTATCACGGGTACAACACCCGTTTTCGGAAGTATATTTTTGATCCCGTAACCGTCATGTGAATGGAACGCTTTAAACGCCTCTCCGCTGTCGGACATATATATGTGTCCGTCGGTCAAAGTGCCGTCAACATCCAAAAAGAGTGCCTTTATATTTTTTAATACCGAAATATCCATGTCAGTTTCCTTTTATTCTTCTTTTTAAGCTGTTTATAATACCTTTTATGAGCCAATACATTTTTTCATACTGTAAATAGAGCTTCGGCGTTGCCGCAAATGCTTTATAAAGCTTGTATGTATCCTTATCAAACACACTTTTGTCAACGGTCTCAAAAACTCTTTTGAAGCTTGCATGCGAAAGCGACATTCTCTCTTTATCGTTCATGTCGTCCCTTGCACCCACATAGCACGCTTTTGCCATATACAAATGCTTTCTTGCGGCAATGAGCCGCAATTCTTCATCATTCTTTGAAGCGAAGAAATTAACGCCGTCTTCAAAAATAAAAAGTGCATCGTCTATCTTCTTCGGTGAATATTTTTGTGCAGAGTAGCTTTCTTTATGATGATAGTTTGCATAAACCACTTTATCGGTTAATGCGATATTTATATCATTTGAGTAGAGCCTATAAGAAAAATGCACATCTTCATGCCATCTGCCTTCTATAAATCTAAGCTCGTCAAAAAGAGTGCTTTTAAAAAGCTTGCCGCAAGCACTTATGCACCTGCCTATGTCTTTTAAAAGTGCTTCCCTGCCCTTTTTTAGTGCAACATTATTACCGTTGCCCATTTCTATTTTATCATCACCGTACACGGCAATATGCTCGCCTATTACCACATCTGCACCGTTTTGCACTGTTAGGTCAAACAGCACTCTTAAAGCATCCTTGTGCAAAAAATCATCACTGTCCAAAAACAGCACATAATTTCCGTTTCGTGCATCAAGTCCGCTGTTTCGTGCCGCACTCAAGCCGCCGTTCTTTTCACGGTGTATAACTTTTATTCGTGAATCGCTTTTTTCAAGCTCATCGCAAAGCATACCGCTTTTATCGGGCGAACAATCATCGACCAATATAAGTTCAAAATCCTCAAAGGTCTGTTCTAAAACGCTTTGTACGCACCGCTTGAGGTATTTTTCGACATTATAGACAGGCACTATTACCGATATTTCAGGCTGTTTCGTCATTTTTCTTCGATGCCGTACTTTTCACAAAACTGCACATAAAGCTCTTCAACATAGGGCTTTCTGCACTTTGTCTTCATCTCTTTGGGTATGAGCTGTATGTAGTCACGGAACTGAGATACCGTTACATCGTGCTTTTCAAGC
>JAZNWT010000067.1:0-3529 GCA_045593465.1 Clostridia bacterium | reverse complement strand
GATGAGATACAGCCCCAAAGGGGCTGATGATATACACGACTGCGTCGTGATGATATGCCAAGCCTGCGGCTTGGATAAAAAAAGAAGTAACTTTTGGTATGCAAAAGTTACTTCTTTTTTGGCGGAGAGAAAGGGATTCGAACCCTTGATACGGTTCCCCGTATACACGATTTCCAATCGTGCGCCTTCGACCAACTCAGCCATCTCTCCATATGCTGTTGCTCGACGCAAGTCATATAATATAACATCGGAGTCGAAATTGCAATACTTTTTTGCGGTTTCCGATTTTTTAAGGATCATGACAATATAATTTTTGCAATTTTATTGAAAAGTTGACACTTTAATAATAAACTAAATATGTATACTTAAAAATGAACTATATATACAAAGCGGAATATAATATGGCAAAAGAAAAATCTCCGCGTTGGCTGAAATTAGATAACGCAGGCAAAATATATCCTGCCGCAAGGCGTCGCTCATGGTCCGCCGTGTTCAGAATGTCTGCCACGCTTACAGAAAAAATAGATCCTATAGTGCTTGCCGAAGCTCAAAAAAATGTTTTGAGGCGGCTTAACACTTTTTCAATGCGTTTGAAAAGCGGTGTTTTTTGGTACTACTTGGAAAGCAACTCTTCTGTGCCCGAAATAGTTTTAGACGGCAGTTATCCCTGCCGCCATCTTGAACCGAAAAACAACCGTGGTTTTAACTTCCGTGTGTGTTACTATGAAAACCGCATAGCCGTTGAAATATACCATGTTTTGACCGACGGTACGGGCGGCATGACTTTTTTGAAAACACTTGTTGCCGAATACTTAAGGCTTAAATACGGAGCTGTCATTCCTTATGATGACTCAATTCTTGACTGTAATGACCTGGCAAAACCGTCGGAATCGGAAGACAGCTTTTTAAAATATGCACGCAAGATTGCAGGCAACAGAACCGAAAGTGATGCTTATCATATTAAGGGCAAAACAGAGCCTGACAAGTTTTTGAACCTTATCTGCGGAACGGTTCCGCTTCAATGCATTGTTAATAAGGCCAAGGAAAAAGGCGTTACGCTTACAACATATCTTACATCCGTGCTGATACTTGCAATAAATGATGTGCAGGAAGCGGAAAACGGAAAGCGAAGCAGGCGGCATCTGCGTCCCGTAAAAGTGACCGTGCCGATAAATCTGCGTCGCTTCTTTCCAAGCACGACTTTGCGTAACTTTTCCACGTTTGTCAATCCCGGAATAGATCCGAGACTCGGCGAATATACATTGGACGAGGTTTTGAAAGTTGTCCACCATTTCATGGGTGGAGAGCTTAACGAAAAATCACTCAATGCAAGATTTACGGGAAATGTGCTTTCCGAAAAGAATTTGTTCATAAGAGTAATGCCCTTATTTATAAAAAATATAGTAATGAAGCTTATTTTTAATTATTTGGGTGACAGGAAATGTTCATCAACGCTTTCAAATCTCGGCATGGTAAAATTACCACGAGAAATGGAAACGTATGTAACACGAGTGGAATGGATGCTTGGTGCACTTTCAAAAAATCCGTTGGCGTGCACACTTTCATCATATAAAGATACGCTTTATATAAATATGACTCGAACAATAATTGATCCAAAAGTAGAGAAAGCCTTTTTTACACGCCTTGTAAAAAGCGGCATTCCCGTGAAGATAGAAAGCAACAGGAGGTGACAAAATGGCATACTGTGTAAATTGCGGCGTTGAGCTTGCAGCGTCCGAAAAAAGATGTCCACTCTGCGGAATAAAAGTAATACGTCCCGAGGGCATGGAAGAAGAGAAAAGTACATCAACCCTATATCCACCGGATATTCCGAGTGTGCATATGGGTTTTAGGGAGCTTTTGCCTGCATTGGCTGTTTTGCTTTTGATTCCCATACTTATATGCGTTATATGCGATATGCTTATAACACAAAAGCTTACATGGTCAACATATGTAATAAGTGCAATGATGCTTGCATATGTTTACATATTCACACCTTTTATGTTTAAGAAAAAAAGAAGCGTACTTTATATAAGCTCATGTACACTTGCTACATTGCTGTTTTTGTTCTTCCTTTCGGAAAAAGTTACAACCGCAACAAAGTGGTTTTCCCCTCTTGGGCTTCCCATTTGTTTAAGTGCAGGAATACTTCTTATATTACTTATGCTGGTCTTTGAAAAGGTTAAAAACAAAAAACTCATCAAGGCAGCATCAATATTTTTTGCGGTTGCCCTGTTTACCGTTTTAATAAATATTTTTGTGAATATGTTCTTTAAAATGCAAAATATTGTGTCATGGTCTTTATATTCCGCTACACCTTGTGTTATAATCGGTATTGTGTTGCTTATGATTGATCGTAACACAAGAATCAAAGCAGAAGCGAAACGTCGTTTTTTCATATAATATGTGAGGTAGTTTATTTATGAAGATAACCGTTGTGGGCTGTGGGCGTTGGGGAACATTCATAGCTTGGTATTTAAACAAAGCAGGGCACGATACAACGCTGTACGGAAGAAAGGGTTCTGCAAAATTGCAGGAGCTTTTAAATACCCGTTCAAACGGTATTCTTACGCTTTCTGAAACAGTAAAGCTCACCGATGAGCTTTCATGCACGCTTGATTCCGATGCGATTGTGGTTTCAATAGCTTCTCAAAGCTTCAAATATCTCGCCGCAGAGCTTGCACAGCTTAACTTAAAGCATAAAACTATTGTTCTTGCAATGAAAGGTTTAGATACCGACTTAAATAAACGCCTTTCTCAAATTGCGTCCGAAACGCTTGATATTTCAAATAAAATCGCAGTTTGGCTCGGTCCCGGTCATGCACAGGAATTTGTTGCAAACCTTCCCAACTGCATGGTTATAGACAGTGATGATGCCGAAATAAAGCATATGCTTGTAAAAGAATTTTCGGGCGAGCTGATTCGTTTTTATTACGGAAATGACCTCATCGGCAACGAAATAGGTGCAGCGGCAAAAAACGTAATAGGTATAGCGGCAGGTATGCTTGACGGCATGAAGATTTCATCGCTTAAAGGAGCACTCATGTCTCGCGGCACACACGAGATAGCAAATCTCATTAAGAAAATGGGCGGCAATGAGCTTTCCGCATATGGTTTGTGTCACTTGGGTGATTACGAAGCAACAGTATTTTCAAAGTACAGTCACAACAGAATGTTTGGTGAAAGCCGCATAACGGGTAAGCCGTTTGATGGGCTTGCAGAGGGTTATTATACGGTTAAAGCGTTAATAACCATGAGTAAAAAATACGATGCAGAGCTTCCCATTTGCCAAGCTGTATACGATATACTCTACAATAATGCAGACCCAACGGAAACCATAAACTCACTATTTACACGCAAGCTCACAAAAGAATTTTAAGTATCGCTATTTTTTTATTGACAAAGACACATTTTTCGGTATAATAATTATTGCACTGTGCAGGTGAGAGTAATGCACAAAGCTTTATTTGCTCGGTTCGTCTAGTGGCCTAGGACACCGCCCTCTCACGGCGGGAACAGGGGTTCGACT
>JAZNWT010000066.1:0-30569 GCA_045593465.1 Clostridia bacterium | reverse complement strand
AGGCTTCATGCTCGTCTACAACGAAATGCAGAGAATACTTGCAATCAGAAAAGCAAGAGCGTAAGTAAATGAATAATGAATAATTGTTGTGCAAACTCCGCAAATGCGGAGTTTGTTTTTATGTATAAAACGGGGACGATGCCGTGCTTTATCTTTGTAACTTTAACGATAAAATCAAAAGGATTAACGGTTTCGTTAATCCTTTATCCATTATTCGACATTCATTTCACAGCATTTCTATAAGCTTGGGAAGTGCCGTTTCAAATGCCGCTCCGTACCAATGATTATCAAGCTTTGCGGTTTCTTTTATACATTCGACCGTATAGTCGCCGGCTATTTTTGCCGAGTCATATGCACTGTGACCGTTTACAAGGGCACCCACGAATGAGCTTGCGTATATGTCGCCCGTGCCGTGACAGCTGTTGCTTAAAAACTCATGCTCATAGTATTGCTTTACTTTGCCGTCATATACCGCTATGCCCGTTGTGCCTTCCCTGTAGCTCACGCCTGTGAGTATCACGTTTTTACTGCCCAAGGAATAAAGCTTTGAAAGCAATTCGTCAATATATGCTTCGTCGTATGTTTCACGGTACTCCATGCCCGTGAGGAAGCACGCTTCGGTTATGTTGGGAAGTATATAGTCTGCCTTTGCACAGAGCTTTTTCATTGCTTCAACATATTCAGCGTTAAATGCAGGGTAAAGCCTGCCGTTATCTGCCATTGCAGGGTCTACGATATTTATTGCGTTTTTGTTTGCACAGGAGTCGAAAATGTTTATAACATAGTCTATCTGCTTTGTGCTTCCCAAGTAACCCGTATAGAAAGCGTCAAACTTTATATTTTCCTTTTGCCAATGCTCGCATATGAGCGGCATATCGTCCGTAAGGTCACGGAAAGTATATTCGCTAAAGCCTGCCGTGTGCGTGGAAAGCACTGCCGAGGGCAGTACGGCACATTCTATCGAACAGGCGGAAATTATGGGCAGTGCAACGGTTAATGAGCATTGTCCCACACATGATATGTCCTGTATTGTCAAAATTCTTTTGTAACTCATTTTAACGCCTCCGTAAAAATTTTCTTTACAAATGATGATGGAATTATTATAGTGATTAAGTGGTGATATAAAAATAACCAAAAGGAGAGAATTTTATATACCCAGATGAAAGAAAAGAAGTATTATAAGCTGTATAGGGAAATAAAATCAAAGATAATAAGCGGAGAATACCGGGCAAATGAAAAACTGCCGTCAAAGCGTGTGATGGCGGATAAAAGCGGCTGCAGTACAATAACCGTTGAGGCGGCATACAGACTGCTTGCCGATGAGGGATATATAATTTCAAGGGAGCGGAGTGGCTTTTATGTTTGTAAAATAGACGGGCTTTTTGGCATATCAACAGTGCCGAACACAAAAACGCTTACGCTTATTGAGGACGAAGAAAACAATATAGGCGAGCATGATTTTGAATATTCCGTATGGTTCAAAACAATAAGAAAAGTAATTGCGGACAACGGAAAAAACTTATTTGTGAAATCGCCCAATGAGGGCTGTGCGGTTTTAAGAAATGCCATTGCACGGTATTTGCTGAAATACAGGGGAATGTATGCTCAGCCAAGAAGCATTATAGTGGGTTCGGGTGCCGAACAGCTTTATGAGGCTGTTGTAAGAATGCTGGGAACCGAAAAGAAATACGGAATAGAATATCCGTCATATTCGCAGATAGAAACCGTCTACGCCGATTCGGGAGCAGATGTAATACACCTTGAGATGGGGGAGGACGGAATAAAGAGTGAAGCACTTAAAGCAAATGATATAGATGTGCTTCATGTAACGCCGTTTCACAGCTATCCCACGGGAGTAACGGCAACTGCATCAAAACGGTACGAATATTTGAAATGGGCACAGGAAAAGGAACACCGTTACATTGTTGAAGATGATTTCGACAGCGAGTTTTTCATGCGTGGACACCCAATTGAATCGCTTTATTCGCTTGACAATTCGGACCGGGTAATATACATGAACACATTCTCAAAAAGTCTTTCGCCGTCAATGCGAATGGGATATATGATACTGCCCGAAAGCTTAATTTCACGCTATAACGAAAAAATGAAGATGTATTCATGCACCGTACCCGTACTTGACCAATACGTGCTTGCCGAGTTCATCTCAAGCGGAAGCTTTGAGAGGCACCTTAACAGGGCAAGAAAAGACAGACAGTAGGGGAATAATAATAGTGAATAGTGAATAGTGAATAGTGAATAGTGAACGAAAAAAATCCGCTCGAAAAAGCGGAGTTTTAACATAACTTATTCACTATTACTTCTAACTTATTACTTCAAGCCGCAGGCTTGCAATTTTCTCTCCCTCAGTCACCTTACGGTGCCAGCTCCCTCATCAGAGGGAGCCAATGTTTGTGCTATCTATTAGCTCACCGATAAAAGATAATATGTTTTTTTACAGCCCCTTTATTCTCCCTGCTTCTTTTGCATTTTCAACCAATTAAAGAAACCGTACAAATCATTGAACAGGAACATCACAAAGCAGACGATTACGGAAATATACGAAGAATCGGTGATTGATGCCAATACCCACAGAATTATCAGAATAATATCGTTTATGGCATAGGCAAGGGCAAAATACGGGCTTCGCCTGAATGTGAGATATGCTGCAACAAAGCTGGTGGTGATTGAAACGGTACTCGGTATGAGGTTTGCAGTGTTGAAAAACTTTAAAACGAAATAAAAAGCAACGGTGACAACGACGGAAAATACGGGCAGTATAAAAAATTCGCTCTTTTTCAGCTTGTTCACCTCAACTTCGGCTTTATTGCCCTTATAAGGATTGCGAAGCCAGGAAATTAAAGATATGAACGCCATCGGTGCAGTCATGCCGAGGTAGGTTATCATTTCACCGTAATAGGCAAATGTGTATGAAATATATCCGTATAAAATACCGAAAGCTATCATCAAAAATTGACCGAAGGGATTGCCCTTGGCACTGAAAATAAGTGCCGTTGCACCAAGCAGGGAAGCTATCAGCGACAAACAGTTTGAGCTGTCGAATATAATAAATGCAAGAACAGTTACAATAACGGAACCGCTCCACAAACAAAGCTCTGCTTTTGAAAAATAATCGAGTATGTTTTGATGCTTTTGCATTTTATCCTCCAAAAAAATAAGCACTCGGCACACATCTTCAAAGACCTAACGATGTGTGAACGAATGCTGATGCATTTCACTACCCGGTGGCAGATTACAGTAAGTTTAACATGATGATATTTAAAAAGCAAGGAATGTAGTTTAGAAAAAAAGTGAACGGTGAGATGTGTGGTACTAAGATTCCCACACAACCTCACCGTTTATTATTGTGGCAATTACCGATGATGAAATTTCAAACGGGTCGCCGTCATATATTACTATGTCGGCATCCTTGTTTTCTTTTAAACTGCCGAGCCTTTCCGATACTCTGCATATTTCTGCCGCATCAATGGTAATCGCACGAAGTGCCGCTTGTTTGCTTAGCCCTTCTTTTACGGCAAGTGCCGCACAAAGGGGCAGATATTGTATGCGTGAAACAGGGTGGTCGCAGGTCAGTGCGATTTTAACGCCTGCTTTTTGAAGTATGCCGGGCGTGTTAAAATCCGACAGGCTGACTTCGTTTTTTGTGCGTGAAGCAAGGGAGGGGCCAACTATGGCGGGGTAAGTACTTGCGGCTATTTCTTCCGCTATAAGATGACCTTCGGTGCAATGGTCAAGTGTTAAGTCCAAATTAAATTCTTTTGCAATTCGTATTGCCGTAAAAATGTCGTCCTCTCTGTGTACGTGGGCTTTGAGCGGTATTTTGCACTCGAACAGCTCACGGTAGCATTCCATGTTGAAATCTTTCTGAACAGAGCCGTTTTTGTAATCTTGAAAATATTGTTCGGCAAGGAAAAACTCCTCTCTTATAAGTGCGGCTATTGCCATTCTTGTTGACGGAATATTTCCGTTTGCTCCGTAGCACGTCATGGGATTTTCTCCAAACGCTATCTTAATGGCTGATGGTGCAAGCACTACCATGTCATCAATACAGCGTCCGTGAGTTTTTATGAATGCAAATTGTCCGCCTATTGCATTGGAACTTCCGGGGCCTGCCATCACGCCCGTTATTCCTGCGGCTAAAGCATTGTGAAAAGCACTGTCCATGGGGTTTATTGCATCAATAGCCCTCATGCAGGGCGTTAGGGGATTGGTGCTTTCGTTGCATTCGTCATTTTGCATTGTTGCTTTTTCCTGAGAAATACCTATATGACTGTGAGCGTCTATGAATCCCGGGAAAACATATTTGTTTTTTGCATCAAAAATTTTTGTATCTGAATTTACCGGAATGTTTTTGCCTATTTTTGCAATTTTACCGTCTTTTATGAGCATATCCGCATATATTGTTTCATCGTTTTCCATGGTGTTTAGTAATCCGTTCCTTATTAAAAGCATTAAATACCGCTCCCTGATTCAAAAAATTTTGCTATGTATAGCTTTCCACAAAGGAGACAAACTATCCTTGACAACAAAAAAGGAGGCAAAAAAATGAACAACAAAAACAACCGGAACAACAAGAACAACCGCAACAACCAGAACAACCAGAACAACCAGAATAACCAGAATAACCAGAACAATCAGAACAACCAGAACAACCAGAACAATAACGAGCAGAATTGGTAACGGTACTTTTGCATTAACCGATTCTCAAAAAAAGACAAAAAATAACGCAGCCTTAAATGGGGCTGCGATATTTTTGACATTGAAATTACTTAATTTTAGCATTTACGACCGATTCATTTTAAAGTATAGCAAAGAAAACTTTATACTGTTGACAAATATCGTAATTTTGAATATGATGTTTTTATCAAAGTATGATGGAGAGCAGAAGTGGACTATATTGACAGATTAAAGCTGATAGCCGAAAATAACGGCGGTATTATAAATAATAAAACAGCGTCAGAATACGGTGTTTCAAGAGCGATGCTGTCAAAATTATGCTTGGATAACAGGATTCAACGTATTACACGCGGTCAGTATATATTTAATGACGATATGCAGGATGAATTATTGTCAATCGGTATGCGGTCTGAATTTTTTGTTTTTTCACACGAAACGGCTCTGTTCCTGCATGGGATATCCGATAGGACACCGTTTGAACATAGCATAACCGTACCTTCGGGCAAAATTCCGTCAAAGGCGATGCAAGAGGAGTGCAAAATCTACTATATAAAACCCGAATTGTTTGAGTTGGGAAAAACAACGCTTATTACTCCAGCAGGAAACAAAGTTGCAGGGTATGATTTGGAAAGAACGATTTGCGATATTGTAAGAAGCCGAAACAAAGTGGGCAGTGAAACATTTCTTGCTGCAATCAAAATGTATGCGGCGAGTTCCAAAAAGGATTTGAACAAGCTGAATGCTTATGCTGCGGAAATGAAAACAGCAGGCGTTGTTCGAAAATATTTGGAGGTGCTTTTATGAGCAATGCTATGAGTTTAAAAGCAAAAATCAGAAATATTGCAAAACAAAACAATATTCCTTCGCAGGTAATTTTGCAAAACTATATGTTCGAACGCTTGCTTGTACGTCTTTCCAAATCGGAATACAAAGAAAAATTTGTTCTTAAGGGCGGAATGCTTGTCGCGGCAATTGTAGGTCTTGACAACAGAGCTACAATGGATCTTGATACTACTGTTAAAAATCTTCCGCTTACTGCCGAAAACATCAAAAAAGCAGTGATTGAAATTTGCAATATTACTTGTGAGGACGATGTTATATTCGAGGTCAAGAATGTTATGCCAATAAGAGATACCGATGTTTATGGGGGTTATCGTGTTATGATAAATGCAAAGTATGATACTTTGCTGACTCCTATTTCCATTGATGTTTCAACGGGTGATGCCATAACTCCGGATGCAATAGAGCTTATATTTCATGAAATTTTTGATGAGGAGAAATCATTTAGATTATGGGCATATAACATTGAAACGATTTTAGCCGAAAAGGTGGAAACTGTTCTTCGCAGAACGGTGTTCAATACCCGTCCCAGAGATTTTTACGATATTTATATCCTTACAGTTACGCAGAAGTTTGATAATGATGTTTTCAAGCAAGCTTTGCTTGCTACTGCCAAGCATCGTGGCACTGTGGAACAAATTGCGGATACGGACGGAATTTTAAAAAATATATCGGAAAGTCATGAGCTTCGAGCGATGTGGGAAAAATATCGCAGACAGTTTGCCTATGCACAAGACATAACTTATGAAAATATTTTGGACAAGTTGAAAGCTTTGATTATGTGAACTTGAAAAGCACACAAAAAATATCGCAGCCTTAAATGGGGCTGCGATATTTTTGACGTTGAAATTATTTAATTTTCACGCCGTATATTTTTTCTGCACGGGTTCCTATTACTATCGTATCTCCGAAAGCGGCGGGGCTTGCTTCAAAGTTACCTTCAAGCTCAAGCATATCAAGCTTTTCGCCCGTTCTTCCGTCAAAGAGATACATTCTGCCTGCCGAGGTACATTCAACTATGTAACCGTCGCCGTTGTCATCATATATGATGAGGGGGGAGGACCAGCTATACGCACCGAGCTCTTTTACCCAAGCTTTTTCGCCGTTCTCCTTATAATATGCCACGAGTACACCGCGAGTTTCGGTGTCAACCGTCATTGCGTATGCTACATAAACAAGGTCTGAAAGATTGTTCTTGCCGAGAGCCGCCGTATCCTGTATACCGCCCGAAACACTTGAACGTGTGCAACGGTAGCCTTCGTCCTTCCAAACTATCTCGCCTGTGAGTGCATCTATACGCCAGAAAGGAATGTAGCCGTAATTATTGTTGTCAACCGTCCAGTGGAGCGATGTGCCGATATATATGGAAGCTTCGCCTGTTTCTTCGTTTATTTCAAACACGGGTGAACAGTTGGTATCGTCCATTACATCCTGCATCCAGATAACTTCGAGTGTGTTTATGTCTATGCAGAACAAATTGCCTGCATTGTCGGAAACGTACATATAATGACGCCATATAACGGGGCTTGATTCAAAACCGAGCCAATAAGATGAAGAACCGCCATCTCTTGTGCGTGATGTTGAATAACGCATCTTTACAATGTCTGACGGATTTATGCTTATCGTACCGTTTTGAGCATCGTAATTTGTGCTGAGATCCATCTGATATACAATGCCGTTTTCTGCCGCATATGTGAGAGTGTCACTTTCTGCGTGTATGAGCGAAGCAGGATCGAATGCCGAGAAGCTTCTTTGTGCAAACGGGTCATCTGCACCGTAGCTGTAAAGCATTTCGCCGTCGATAAGCGAGAATATCATGTTTCTTGAAGCTCCGTTGGGGCCTGCATCACCTGCACCGACATAGAGGAGGGGGTAGCCTCTCGGATCCAAGCTTCCTGCACCCTTGAATGTCCAACCGCCCTTTATTTTATCACGGGTGAATGAACCGTCTTCGAGGTCGAGGAAGTAAATGTTGCTGTTTTCCGTTGCGTATATTATTTCTACAAGGTCGCTCTTCTGCTTCTTTTCGGAATATATGTTCATATTGTTCTTGGTCTGCTCGTCCCAACGAACAATGAGAGGCTGACCTGTCCAACCGCAGCCGAACCATGTGCCGTCACCGCTTTTGCTTATACTGCCGCGAATTTCCGTTGTCCACACAAGCTCAAGCTTCTTTTGAGTTACCGTGCCTGCCGTGCCGTATGTGGAATCATTGCGGTAGTTATTGCCGCGGAATGTTATAACACCCTCCATTGAAGTGTAGTTTTCGGCGTTCGGGAATGTGAGGTCCGCGTTCCAAAGATGGGTGGAAACACGCCCGGAATTGCGTCCCATCTCTGTTTGCAGACCGAACGTGTCGGGGTGCGTGGAAGTGGTTGATGTGGGATCCGGCAAGGGAACGGGCGTAGCCGTGGGCTCGACGGTTTGCAAAGTATCACCGCTTGCACTCGGATCTACATTGAGCGGATCACCGTTTGGTGTTTCTCTGTTTTGAGAACAGGATACTATAAGAAATATTCCGAGAAGAATTATCACAAGTACAATAAGTATAAATAAAAAGAACTTAGGTGTAACTCTGCGTCTTCTGCGTTTTCTTGTTTGTGCCATAAAATACCTCCGTGATACAAGTATTATACAACCGCAATATAACTAACACAAGTTAACTATCTGTTACGGTTACGGATTGACGAATTGCCTTTTTATATGCTACGATTGAGGAAACAGTTTGATTTTTTCAGGAGGATGGTTTTCGTGAAACGTATAGTATCGATAATTTTGTGCATGGTAATGATGCTGGCTTTCTGCGGCTGTGATGTTGATAATAAGCAGTTTACGGATAACACGGATACAACGCCCATATCGGCAACAATAAAGGTTAAGGATTATGGTGACATTAAATTGGAGCTCTATCCCGACGTTGCTCCGAACACCGTTGCAAACTTTGTAACTCTTGCAAGAGAAGGCTTTTATGACGGCAGAATATTCCACAGAGTTGACTATGGCTTCATGATTCAGGGCGGTTCGAGCGACGGTTTGGGCTATGAGGGAAGCGGCAAAGAGATAAAGGGCGAATTTACTTCAAACGGCTTTGAAAACAATCTTAAGCACGAACGCGGCGTGATTTCAATGGCAAGAACGCCGGATCCCGATTCTGCATCTTCGCAGTTCTTTATTGTACAGGGCGAAGCTTCCCATCTTGACGGTGACTATGCGGCTTTCGGTAAGGTTACAAGCGGAATGGAAATTGTTGACGCAATAGCGTCTGTTCAGACTAATGGCGAAAAACCAATCGTAGATGTTGTAATAGAAACAATCACGGTTGAGGGCGGCGAAGGCTTGGTACCTGAATATATAAACTGATTATTTTTTCATAATAAAAATACGGAAGGAGCAAAGCGATGCTTGTAAAAGAAGAACTTACAAAACTGCGTGGCGGAGACGAAGCGGCATTGGAGACTTTGTTTAAGGATTACAGTCATCAGATATACCGTGAAGCACTTATCAAAAACAATGGAAATCAAAAGGCTGCGGCAAAGGCAGTTTTGGACACATTCTACAATATAAATGCCATTGCCAAAAACGGCAGTGCCGAGGATAATGAGGCAGTGGTTTCCGTTTTGAACCGTGCACAGCAGGAACAAAAAATAGAAGATCTTTGTCTTAATACAGTATGGCGTTCTTTGTCCGGCATGATAAGCTCCGAAGAACAGAATGATACTGCAATATCCGACAGCAATACATGGATCAACGGAAGAAAGATGGAAACCGTTTCAGAACACGTTGCAACGGTACATGAAGCATCGCAGAGCAGTGCCGAAACAACCGTGCTTAATAATGCAGCAAATGGGCAGGCGGCTGATCCGCAGGAGGAAGTGAGCAGACTTTTACTTCAGGACTATCCCGATGATGTTATCGAAGGGGTTGAGATGGAAGCAAAGCGAAAGAAAATGAGTAAGTGGAATATTGTTATGCTTGTAATAATATGCATACTGATATTGTTCCTGGTTTGGAGCTTGCTTGGCATAATTCTTGCGATAACACCTTCCACAAGTCATATAAATATCGGCTTCGGACCGTTCATTAACGGAATAAGACGCCTGATAGGCTGGTGATTAAGGTCATGAATGACTTTAAAATGAATAATGAATGGTGAATAATGAAAAATTCCTGTTAAAACTCCCTTGAGGGAGTTTTTTCGTTTTGTGTTTACTTAAATAAAGCTTGAAGAAATTATGGTTTGCAGTTATGATAAAAGTGTCTATTTTCGGAAAGGAAAATATTGAGTTTATGGCACACAGCAAAAACAAATCAGGAAAATCGCAAAACAATGTACAGCCGCTCACATTAAAAAAGAACAGCATCTTTTGTGAGATACCTTTTTATGTGATGATAGCTTTTATGTTTGTTGCATATGTTATCCTTCATGAAGTAATGTTTAATATGTTCGGCAATGCGGACCGTCAGCTTTTCTCGCATAATATGTGGGACAGCTATACATACCAGGCACAAGCATGGCTTAACGGTAAGGTTGACGTTGAGAATTTCTCGTGGCTTGAAATAGCTCAATATAACGGCAAATACTTTGTTTCGTTCCCGCCGCTTCCGTCGCTTGTTATGCTTCCGTTCGTTTTGCTTTTCGGTACGGATACGCCCAACAATCTTTTGGTTGCAATATATGCGATAATTACTGCTTGCTTTGCCTATGCGTCGCTTCGCAAAATAAACATGAACTCTTGGATTGCGGCATTTGTTGCTATGGCGTTTGTGTTTGGCAGTAATATGCTTTTTATAAGCAGCTTTGGCGGCGTATGGTTCCAGGCACAGATGCTTGCGGTTCTTTTCCTGATGTGCATGATATATGCCATGCAGTGCAACAACAGAATGCTTGCGTATGCAATGGTCGCTTTGGCGGTTGGTTGCCGCCCGTTCTCAATAGTTGCCGCAGTACCGCTCTTTGTATATTTCACCGAACAGGACATAGAGAACGGTGCATTCGGAAAAAATAACAAAAACTCACAAGGCGTGTTTAAATACATACTCACGCAGTGCAGGTTTTTGATAATACCGCTTTGCGTAGGGCTTTTGTATATGGGATATAACTATATACGCTTCGACAGTCCGTTCCAATTCGGTCATGACTATTTGCCTGAATTTCTCTACGAATCTCCCGACGGACAGTTCAATACATCGTATATAGGAAGCAACCTTTACAGACTGCTTGTTTATTTCCCGAAAACATTTAAGCAGGAAGGCTTCCCCATGTTTAACGGTTTCATATTCTACTTTGCAAATCCGTTCTTCCTGGTGGTTATTATCAAGGTTGTGTCGGATGTTATCAAAAAACGTTTCGACAGCTTAAGTATTATCACAATGGGACTCATGCTTTTGTCGTTCATATTTTTTATTGCGGGAAGAGAAGAAGCATCGACGCTCAGAACACTTGCGATCATTTGCACGGCACTTGCGGCAGTATTGTTTATTATAAAGCTTGTGCATGGTCTGTTTATTGCAAAAGATGCTTCAACAATGCGTATTGCACTTATATTTGCGATGTATATAATGCTTATATTCACCTGCTATCATAAAACTCTCGGCGGTTGGCAATGGGGTGCAAGATATACTGTGGACTTTTTGCCGCTCGCATTTGCCTATATGCTCCTTGATAAGGAGTGGAAGGTAAAATGGTATGAGTATGCAATAGCTGTGATAGCAATAGCATTCAATGCATACGGTGCGGTAATGGGGCAAATATAAATTATAAATAAAAAAACTAAATACATAACAAAAGGAGAAAAACATGGTAGTTATAGAAATGGAAGGCGGCGGAAAAATAACGCTTGAGCTTGATAAAGAAGCTGCTCCCAACACGGTAACAAACTTTTTGAATCTTGCATCAAAGGGCTTTTATGACGGTTTGACATTCCACCGCATAATACACGGCTTCATGATACAGGGCGGCTGTCCCGATGGTACGGGCATGGGCGGCCCCGGTTACTCCATAAAGGGTGAATTTATCGGCAACGGTTTCAATAATCCCATAGAGCATAAAAGAGGCGTTATATCAATGGCTCGCACATCCGCTCCCAACTCCGCCGGCTCACAGTTTTTTATCATGCACAAGGATTCACCGTTTTTGGACGGTCAGTATGCGGCGTTCGGCAAGGTTGTTGAGGGTATTGAAATAGTTGATGAAATCGCATCAATACCTACGGATTTTCGCGATGCACCGATAACGACCGTAAGAATAAAGAAAATCACATTGGTTGATGAGGACGGCTCAAAGGAGCCTGAAAAGTGCTGATATAAGCATAAAAATCGAATAAAAAATATGATATTGAGGCAGTATATTTGCATGAAACAGAGAAGTAAAAATGCAATAGCTGCCTTTTTTTACGGCAAAAAAAACAATAAAAACAGTAAAAATGCACTCGGTTACGAGGTGTATTTGTCAAATAACGGCGAGAATGCGATTATGACAGAGCTTGAGTATTCGCCGCTCATAAGTGTTTTTGTAAGTGATGCCGATAAAAAGCTTAAGGCTTCACTTGGAAAGCAGACATACTTAAATTGGGAGCTTGTGAACAGCGAAGAAAATGTTAACGGAGATTTCGTGCTGCTGCTTACGGATGACTGCGTCCTTACAAATGATGCGTTATTTAGTTTTGCCGAAGAAATAAACAAGAATGCTTACATAGATATGCTGTATGCCGATGAGGACGAAATGAGTTTAAACAATGAACGCTCAAATCCGTTTTTTAAACCTGATTACAGCGAAACAACTCTTTTGAGTTATAATTGCATAGGCATTCCTGTAATGATAAGCAAAAAAGTGTTTTCACAGCTTGCAAAAGTTGATATGTCTGACGAGGACGCACTTTACAGTACGGCTTTAAGCTGTGTTGCACATTCTTCCGAAATAATACACATAAAAAAGGTGCTTGCTTCACGCACAAAAAAACGGGGTATTGTATCAACGGAGGGCGGACTTAGTGCCATTAAAGCTTATTTACAGTTAAAACGCCGCTCACGGCTTATGGAGGAGGGACTTGTTTACGGAACATTCCGTGTGAGCAGTGCGAAAAAGAGAAAGAGTGTTCTCGGAATAGTCATTTTAAGCGGAAAGGATATTGTTCCGCTTCGAAGACTGCTTGAATCCATTGAAGAATGCATATTCAATATACCTAAAAAAATAGTGGTGGTAAGCTACGGTATAAATGATGCAAAAATGCAGGCGTATTGCCGATTACTTGAAGAAAGTAAAGCAGTACGTGTGCTTTACAGCGATGAAAAAAACTATTCCAAGCTTTGCAATATGGGTGCTGCAGAGGCGGATTGTGATGTGTTGCTTTTTTTGGATCCTGCAATGGAGCTGATATCGCCCATACATATTAAAAACCTTATGGACTCGGTGGAAGACGGAAGGACGGGTGCTGTTGGGTGCAAGATACTGAACAGCGAGGGTAAAATATACGAATGCGGAATAACCGTGGGGCTTTTCGGAACATTCGGCAGTCTGTATCGGGGAGAAGCGGACGATAAAAGCGATGAGGTCAAAAACAGATTTATAAATGTAAAACGCTCGGTCAGTGCGGTTTCATCATTATGCTTTATGATAAGCTGTGATACGTTTTATGATGCAGGCGGATTTGATGAAACCATTGAAAATACGGATGCCGCAATAGAGTTTTCGCTGAGGCTCGGAAGAAAGGGACTTGACAACATATATGAACCGTTTGCCGTGATGATAAAGCATGATGACGGCAGTGCATGGGAGCGGAGCGAAGCAGACGAGGTGCGAATGTACGGAACATTGCGTCCGATGCTTATTTCGGGAGATCCTTTTTATAATCCAAACTATGATTATTCATCAAAAGCTCCGCAAATTGTGGTCACACCGTATCCTCCGATAGAGCTGAATCCAAACTATAACAAATAAAACGTCAAACGGCATTTCAATAAGGGAAAATGACTTATTTTATTCATTGATTAAAGCAATGCACAGTGATATGATATAAAAGAAATTTTATACCGATTGGAATTGCTTGAATGAAAAGAATAACAGCATTTATACTTGCGTTTATTTTATTGATTGCGTCAGTACCGCTTGCAACTGCACAAAGCGACACTTCTTATACTTTGTCCGAAATCGGAAGCGTAGCATATCAGGTGTGCAATGCTGTTGACTCAGGCAGAGCTGTTCCGTTGGAGCTTGACATAGGAAATGACCGCGTTGCCGTTGAAAAATGCTTCCAGCTTATAACCGATGCAATAGTGGCTGTTGAAGCGAAAAAAACAGGCAGCATAGCTTTGAATGAAAAGCTTTTAAAGCCCATAAATTCAAACGGAAATACTATCAACATATATGCACAGCAGAGCGAATATATGAGCATTGCAAAAAGTGCTTCAAAGTTTATGGCACTCTATAACAGAGTGCCGAATTACGGTGCATCGAAATACGGAAAAATAAGCTATGAAACAATGCTGGTTGCGTTTTCAAGAGTGCTTATAAGCTATATTGAAAATAATACTTTGCCATCGATTGTCCGCTTAAAATTCGAATCGCCCTTTGAACAGAAGCAGGCAGAAGAAAAGCAGGACGGTTCAAAGATAGTCGGCAGAATAGCCCTTATGAATGTGGCGGAGCGTATTTTAACGACGGTAAAAGTTGAAAAGGAACTGCCGGTATATATAATTACGGATTCGGCAAGGCTTACAATGCCCGAAATTTATTATTCATTGGCAAAGCTTGTGATGGATTTTTCAACGAATACGGTAAGCAATATTGAAATAATCAAGTCGGAACAGCCTGAAAATAACGGCGAAGATTTAAAAGACGGCAATATAACACGGGATGATTATATAGAAATAGCACGTGAGGTTGTAAAACAAACTCAGAAAAGCGGCATGGTGCCGAGCTACTGTGAGATATCGCTTGGAAAAGCCGGCATTGAAACAGGTATATGTCTGCTTGCTGAAATAATAAGCCATTATAGGCATAAATACTATTTACCCGAAACATATCAGCTGAAAACATGGAAAACACTCACGGGAAAAGAGCTTCCGCTTCCTGTTGAAACGGCAACTGCAACACCGCGTCCCACTCCCACTCCGTATGCGGGCGTAGGTGCAATGGAAGGTGACGAGTTTGAAACCGGTGCCGTGGGCGTATACGGTGCAGTATCGAGTGCAAGCAAATTTGCATCACAGATAGGTCTTGACATACTCCAAAAAGGCGGCAACGCAATAGATGCGGCTGTTGCAACAATATTTGCTGTCGGGCTTTGTGAACCGTCGGGCTCGTCGGTAGGCGGCGGTGGTCTGTCGGTAATTTATCTTGCGGATGAAGAAAAATACATAGTATTTGATTATATGTCCCAAACTCCGTCGAGTTTTACGGGCAGTGGCAGGGCAAACAAAATAATGATCCCCGGCATTGTTCACGGTGCGTTGAGTATGCTTGAAAAATACGGAACAATGACGCGTCAGGAAATTTTGGCACCCGTCATCAAGCTTGCACGTGAGGGCTTTGAGGTAACATCTACCATGGCTTATAAGATGACCATAGTTCCCACGGAATATCCTTATGCCGTAAATCTCTATCGTAATAACGGAAAACTTTATAATACGGGCGAAATATATAAAAATCCGGACCTTGCAGACACATTACAGCTCATATCGGATAAGGGCATAGAGGGTTTTTACAACAGCGAATTTACCGATATGATGTGCGATTATCTCATAAATAACGGCAGCTCCGTTTCGAGAACGGATTTTGCGAATTATACATCACTTGAGCGTGTTCCGCTTACCACAACCTACAGAGGCTACAAGGTTTATGCAGGCTCGGGCACGGCTCAGGGTGGCTCAAGAGTTATATCCATGCTCAACAGCATGAGTGAATATGACCTTGCTTCCTTGGGGCATGACAATGCAGAAACGGTACGAATAACGGCAACAGCTTTCGGTGTAAGACCGTCATCGCGTCTGATTTCTCAAAAAGATGATGAATTGCTTGACTTGAGCAATCTTGAAAACTGCGAATGGTACGATATGAAGAGCACAACGATGCTCGTCACATATGACCAATGGGGCAATATGGTTGCTTCCAACAATACTTTGGGCGATAACTTCGGCTGCGGTGTTGCAGTACCCACAACGGGCTTCTGCTTCAATTCCGGCTTGAACACAAGCACGGGAGTACCGTCATCAAGAATACAGAGCACCATGGCACCTGTTATAGTTGCGGGAAATGACGGGCTTCCCATGCTCGGTGCAGGCTCACCCGGAAACAGTGCAATCATTACGGCAACGGCAATCACCGTAAGCAATATAATTGATTTCGGCATGAATGTAAGTCAGGCAATACACGCTCCGAGATTTTACGGAAGCGGCTCAACCTTGACTATTGAAAACCGCTATTCAAGTGCAACGCTCAATGGATTAAGAGCCATGGGTTACAGCTTGAATACCATGGAATCATACAGCAGCGGCGTTGGCTGTGTTTCTGCAATATATGTTGACGATAACGATGTTATATATGCAGGTGCGGATTACAGGCGTGAATATATGGCATACGCATATTGACGGTATAGGATAATACAGCAAATAAAAAGTAAAGGGGTTGTTTGTTTTGAAAAAAATAATATCTTTTATTTTAGTGTTTATGATGCTTTTTGCATACATACCCACACTTTCGAGTGCCGCTTCCCAAACTTACAGCATTGCACAGGTGCTTGATGCGGCGGCAACGGCAACAGAATACATAAATGCAAATAAAAAAATCCCCGACACCGTAAAAATAGGGCAGGATACGGTGGATACGGCGTGTTACTATGCTTTGATGCTCAGTGCCGTTGTTGCACTCAGCACGGAGGCGGATACTCTTGCACAGATTGAAGTAATTGCGTGTGAAGCTGCTCCCAAGCCGCAGGAAAAGTTTTCGGGCAGTGAAACGCTGGACACCGAAGCTTATGTAACAATAGCTCAGAATGCATTGACTTTCGTAAAGAACAACAACAGAGCACCCAATCATAGCACAACTCCCAAAAACAACAGAATATCCTATCAGGGAGTGCTCTACGCGTTTTCGCGTGTTCTTAAATTCTATAATGAAAATGAAAGACTTCCTCTTACATTAACGGTTGAATCGTGGAAAGCGTTCAGCGGTGAGGACCTTAAAACCACAGCTCCCACGGCAACACCCACGGTTGCACCTACGGGTAAAATGTATACCGTTGAGCAGGTAGTGGCGGCTTCGATAAGCTTGGAGCGTGAAATAAGAAAGAACAGTGCATTGCCCGAAACAATAAACGTCGGCGGCGTTGATATGAATATGGGGCAGTATATGAACCTTGCTTTCAGAGCAACGGTAAGCATAAACGAAGGCTATAATGAAGATGTAATGTTTGTCGATGCTTCTGCTGCACCTGCACCTGCAGATACCACGGAAATGTTCGTGGTGCCAAAGGACGATTATATTGAAATAGCTCAAAAGGGAATCACATTCATTGAGAAAAACGGAAGAGTGGCAAATTATCTTACTGCTGTAAATGGCAGGATAGGATATAATAATGCAGTGTTTGCATTTGCACAGATACTTTCCTTCTACGGCAAAAACAATGTTCTTCCGGAGAGTATCAACATTGTTCCGTGGCACATATTCATTGCCCAAGATGCGGACAGCGAAAAAGACCAAGCCGGCAGCAGAATAGAGTTTATACAGGTAAAGCATCTCGCAGAGCGTGTAGTTATTACAATAGAAAGAAACAAAAAGCTTCCGATGAGCGTCATGATGGACGATATGAAGCTTTATATGAGCGAATTGCTTTCACTTTTTGCCGATACTGTTTTGGATGTTGCGTGCGAAAATGACAGCGGCTTTAGCGTGCTTAATGTTTTAAATATTACAAAGGGCAAGGAAAATTTGAAGGAGGGCAAGCTTTCAAGGAGCGAGTATCTTGAAACTGCATACTGCATATTGGCTTATATGTCTGACGAGGGAACAGCTCCCGAATTTATGCCGTGCAGCTTGGGCAGCATAAGCTTTGAAAATCTTATATATACCTATGCGGAAATAATTGCATACAGCAGCAGTGACGAGCTTGTTGAAAGCATTACCGTGAGAACATGGGAAAGGATAACGGGAGAAAAGCTTGAGACAGCTTCCATAGAGCCGCAATATACGGCAACACCGTCGTTTGTTCCCGAAAGTAACAATACCGTAAGCCGTGCAAGAAATGAAAAAACGGCTGATTTAACAAGCATTGCTCTTGCGGCAAAAAGACTTGTTTCATCGGTTAAATATTCCCAAAAGCTTCCGAGCAGAATAACGGTAGACGGAAATACGCTTGAGCTTTCCGATTTCCTCATGCTCATGCTCAATACCGTTCTTTATATTGACGGAAATCTTTTTGTGGACGTTGCACTCATAAATGCCGACAATCCCGAGGGTGACGGCGAGAATATCAAAAACGGTGCAGTAATTGGCAAAGAAGAGTATATAAAGCTTGCAAAAGAAATGCTTGACTATACGAAAAAAACAAGTCTTGCACCCTCGTATGTTCAAACATCAAGCGGTGCTATGGGATATAAAACAAGCCTGTATTTCTTCGCAAAAACAGTTGAACAGTTTGAAGATTATAATTACGTTTTGCCTGACTCCGTGACGGTGGAAACCTGGGAAAGCCTTACCGGTATGGTACTCCCGACTCCTATGGTAACATTGTCGCCCATGCCCACTCCCGTTCCCACACCGTATAACGGCATAGGTGTGATGGAGGGTGACCTTTACGGCACAGGCGGCGTCGGACAAAACGGCGGCGTTGCAAGCAGCAGCAAGTACGCATCAAAAATAGGCGTTGATATACTCAAAGCAGGCGGCAACGCAATAGATGCGGCTGTTGCAACGATATTCGCTGTCGGACTTTGCGAGCCATCGGGTTCAAGCATCGGTGGCGACGGAATAACCGTTATATATCTTGCGGACGAAGATAAATACATAACATACGACTATATGACGGCCGGTACGGGAAGTGGACCTGTGGGTGTTCCGGGTATTGTGCTGGGTGCTTCACAGATGCTTGAAAAGTACGGCACGATGACATTACAGCAAGTTCTTGCTCCCGTAATCAAGCTTGCAAGAGAGGGCTTTGCGGTTACAAATACGTTCTGCAAAAAGTCAAGACTTGTAGGCGATAAGGAGGGTACATACCTTAACAGCCTGATGAGAAATGACGGCGAATATTTCCAAGAGGGCGATATATTCAAAAACGAAGACCTTGCAAATGTATTGCAGGCAATAAGCGATAACGGTGTCGAGTATTTTTACGACAGCGAATTTACCGATGAGCTTTGTGCATATTTGCAGAGTCAAGGCTGTACAATAACACGTGAGGATTTTGCGGCATACGAAGCGTTTGAAGGAGAACCGAGAATAGGAGAGTATCGAGGCTATACCATATACGGCGGTTCTGGCAGTGCAACGGGCAGTGCAAGCGTTATAAATATGCTTGCAAAAATGGATAATTACGATTTGGCACTTTTGGGGCATGACCACAGTGAAACCGTAAGAATAACCGCTACTTCATTCGGTATACGCCCGTCAAGCAGTATGAATGAAAAGCTCGTATTGAGTCTTGATGAGCTTACGGAAGATGTTGATTGGTTTGATACGAAATCAACCACAATGCTTGTAACACGTGATAAATACGGTAATATGGTATCCTCAAACAATACCTTGGGTGCAAACTTCGGCTCTGCAATAGCAATGCCGGGTACGGGTTTCTGCATGTCATCACACAATTGTGCGGTCGGCAAAAGAGTAGGCAGTACGATGTCACCCTGCATTGTTGCTCATGAAGACGGTACGCCGATGCTTGGTGTAGGCTCTCCCGGTAACAGTGCAATCATTACGGCAACTGCAATAACAATAAGCAATATGCTGGATTTCGACATGACTGTTGTCCAGGCAATACACGCTCCCAGACTTTACGGAAGCGGCTCGACAATAACAATAGAAGCACGTTATTCTCCGTGGGTAATAGATGACCTTAAAGAAATGGGCTTCACACTGTATGCAGAGGACGAATTCAGCGACGGCGTTGGCTGTGTATCGGCAATTTATGTTGACAAGGACGGCACGGTTTATACTGCGGCGGATATAAGACGCGAATATATGTCGTACGCATACTAACAGGAACAAGAAAAATAAAAAAAGCGGGTATAACATCCGCTTTTTTTAGTGCAGTGCAGCATAAGGAAAAAATATATTTTAACAAACTATTGAACAATGTGGCGAAAAATGATAATGTTATAATGTTAACAGTGTCTATTTAATTTTTTTTTAATAAACACTTGTTAAAGTATAGACAATAAAAGTGGAGGCGTCGAAAAAATGAAAAGGTATTTAGCGTTTTTGATGGCAGTGATTATGGTGGTTTCAATACTTCCGGTGTCGATTGCAAGTGCGGCAACAACGGTAACATTGAAGCAGATACTTACTGCATCGAGCAACCTCAAGTCTTACATTGATACATATTGCTCACTCCCGAGCAGTGTAAGCGTTGGAGGCAATTCTATCAATACTGCACAGTATTTTAAACTTGCCTGTGATGCTATAATCGATCTTAATGACGGTAATAGTAACTCAACTTACACGGTTGAGTCTGTATCAATGCCGAGTAGCCCTTCAGATGCTGTAAGCAGCAGTTTTAAAATTTATGTTACAAAATATAAAGGAAGCTCAATGTCGGGTTCGCGTCATTATGACAGCTACACCGATATGTCCGAAAGAAATTCCGAGTTTATGGAGGACGGTATTGCGACAAATTACTGCGAATACGAAAAGAGCAGATCCTCCACAATAAAGGTTGGTTTTGAAAACCTTGTTTATTCATGGGCAAAAATATTAAATTACTACAATGAAAACGGTTCGCTTCCCAACTATGTAACCGTTGATTCATGGGCAAGCATAGCGGCAAATGCGTCGACACCCACTGTTGCACCCACTGCAACACCTACTGTAACACCCACGGCAACACCCACGGAAACACCCACGGTTGCACCCACAACGGCTGCACCCACAACGGCTGCACCCACACCTACTCCCACAGTTGCACCCACAACGGCTGCACCTACACCTACACCCACAGAAGCTCCCACGCCCGAGCCCACAGCTGAACCCACACCAACTCCCGATGCAATATCAACAGACTGGGCTGTAAAAGGCGGAAAGCGTCTGTACACGGTAATTGAAACAAATAAAAAGGTACCTACATATCTGACAATAGGTACGGTTAAATTCTCAATGGCAAGCTTCTTGGAACTTGCAGCAAGAGTTGTAGTTGAAAAATATGAAGGCACAAGCGGCGACGTAACATATTATTATGAACGCGAAAAGGCAGAAAAATCCGGCGAAGATACAACGGGCGGAACGCTTGAGGTTTCAGAGTATATTGAAATCGCAAAAGAAATACTCGCATATTATGAAGCAACTGACAGAGCAGTAAGCTATGTTGATTCAAGCATAGGAAAAATCGGCTTTGAAACACTCGTGCACACATATGCAAAGCTTCTTGCACAGTTCTGTGCAGACGGTGCATTGGCATCGAGTGTTGATGTTGTTGCATGGGGTGATGTAACAGGCACAGCACTTCCTGCTCCTTTGCCCACGGAAGAAGTTGTACTTCCCACCGAAGCTCCTGTTGCAACCGAAGCTCCTGTTGTAACACAGGCTCCTGCACAATCGGCAACTCCCGTTCCCGAAGCAACACTTCCTGCATTCATTGAAAGTGCTCAAGCAACCGGAACAATAACAAAGGATATACTTATTGCTACCGCAGCAAGAGTATTAAAGACAGTGAACGCAAACAGCAAAGTTCCTTCTTACATAACTGCAACAACTGACGGTCTCCGTCTTACAATGCCCCAGCTTTTGAGTACGCTTGCAGTATTTGTATTGGATACTGAAATGACAGAGTATCCGATATACACCGTTGCAAAGTGCCAGAAGACAGCTGAAAGCATGACCGACGGCACATTGAGCATGGAAGAATACAAGAGAGTTGCGGCAAAGATTTGCGAATTCGTATACTATAACTCAATGGCTCCCAGCTATGTTTCAACGTCACTCGGCGAATTGAGCTTTGAATCATTGCTTATAATGTTCTGTGAATTGGCATCAAGCTATGATGCAGAGAACGGTTTGGCAGAAACAATAGCTCCCAAGTCATGGGCATCGGTATCCGGTACGGTTGTTGCAACTCCCGCTCCTACGAGCGAAGTAACACCCACTCCTGTTCCCACAGAGGAACCCACTCCCGTTCCCACAGAGGAACCCACTCCTGTTCCGACGGCAACACCCACACCTGTTCCGACCGCGACACCCACACCCGTTCCGACGGCGACACCGACGCCCGTTCCCACAGCAACACCGACACCTGTTCCCACAGCAACACCCGATGGAGTATTCACCATTAAGGAGCTTGCTGCTGCAGCAAATACAGCTTTGGCAGGCTACACATCGGGCACGGCATTCTATCCGGGCGGCTTAACGGTTGACGGTGTAACGGTTGCACCGCAGAATTACTTCATTATTGCGGCAAAGGCTATACAGGATATTTACAACGGCAACACAAGTGCCACATATAAGAAAACAAGCTACTCATATGATGTACCCACACTTGTTGCAAACTATACGATCAAGTATACGGACGGTACTGAGCTTACATCGGTATCAAAGACATTCTATATGAACTTTGCAATCCGTCAGACGGTATACATGGAAACGGGCAACGGTGCATCAACGAATGCAGTCGGTGCAAGTGCATCGTATCCCACAACATCAAGCAACGCAAACGGATTTGCTGTTTCAAACTGCACAGGTCAGATGACGTATGAAGCAGGCTTGCTTATGTTCACACGCATACTTGCATACTATGATTCAAACAGTGCATTGCCCTCAAGTGTAACACTTCAGTATGTACCTGCGGCTGATTCGGAAACAACAACTACCTCATCACCCTCAACGACAACTTCACCTTCAACACCTTCACCTGATTATACTGTTGCTCCCAAACCCACGGCAACAACTGTAAGCACGATAACAGGCGATACGTTTAAGAGCGGCTCTGTCGGTACAAAGGGTGCGGTATCAAGCTCAAGTGCATATTCATCTAAGATAGGTCTTGATATCCTCCAAAAAGGCGGTAACGCAATAGATGCGGCAGTTGCAACAATGTTTGCGGTAGGTCTTTGCGAGCCTTCCGGTTCATCGGTCGGTGGCGGCGGTTTGGCAGTTATCTACCTTGCAGATGAAGACAGATATCTCATAATGGACTACATGGCACAGACTCCGTCAACAGTCGGCAGTACAACAGTGCTTGCAAAGATGATGTGCGTACCGGGCATGGTACACGGTGCAATCACAATGCTTGAAAAGTACGGCACAATGACACTTGCTGAAATTCTCGATCCTGTTATTGAGCTTGCAAGAAGCGGCTTCTACATTGACGATGAGTTTGTTTACAGAGCAACACAGATAAATACAAATTACGCATACCCCACAAATCTGTTCACAAAGGATATGAACGGCGGCACACTTGAAGCAGGTGATGCATTCAGGAATGAAGACCTTGCAACAACGCTTGAGCTTATCCGTGACGGCGGTATAGATGCTTTCTATAACAGCTCGTTCACAACAACAATGGTTAACTACATCCAGTCCATCGGCGGTACTATCAAGAAGTCCGACTTCCAGCAGTATACAAGTATTGAAAGAGATCCTCTTACAACAACATACAGAGGATACGATGTTTATACAGGTTCGGGCAGTGCACAGGGCGGTTCAAGAGTTGTCTCGATGCTCGGCAAGATGTCAAGTCACAGTATGTCCTCATACGGTCATGACAGTGCAAATGCAGTGCGTGCAACAGCAGTAGCTTTCGGTATGACTTCAAGAGGTTCATCACTTGGCGTTAAGGAAGATATGCTCAACTTGCTCAACGATGTTGTACCTTACGACAACAAGACAACAACAATGCTCACAACTTACGACCAGTGGGGCAATGCGGTTGCCGCAAACGTAACTTTGGGTTACAACTACGGCTGTTCGGTTGCAGTACCCGGCACCGGCTTCTGCTTCAACTCGGGCATGACAACAAGCACCGGCACATCACTCTCAAGAGTACAGAGCACAATGGCTCCCACGATCGTTGCAGATACGGACGGTACTCCGTTGATAATCGTCGGCTCACCCGGTGACCAGGCTATAATTACGGCAACAGCTATTACAATCAGCAACATTCTTGACTTCGGTATGAATGTATGCCAGGCTGTAAACGCTCCGAGATTCTTCGGTTATGCATCAACGTCGGCAATGACCATCGAAACAAGATACAGCTCAACAACACGCAACACGCTTAAGAATTGGGGCTATACGCTCACAACAAGCGAGGGCGAATACAGCAGCGGCGTTGGCTGCGTATCGGCAATACATGTTAATAGTGACGGAACTATTATGGCGGCGGCTGACCACAGACGTGAGTATATGTCATTTGCATATTGATTCAAAATCAAGCAGTTTTGAACAATAATAACTGATTGATTAGGCACCCTACAGCATTTAAAAAGAATAGTGCTTATGGGTGCCTAAATTAAAACACAAAACAGAGAGGACGAAGAGTATGAAAACGATGAAAAGGGCGACAGCAATTATATCGGCAGTTATAATGCTTGCTTCAATTTTGCCTTTATCGTTCGCGAGTGCGGCAACCACGGTAAGCAGGCAGGATATTTTGACTGCTTCAACTTGGGTGAAAGGCTATATCGACACCTATTCATCAATTCCTGCTCAAATAGATATGGGCGGCACTGCGATAAATGCCGCACAGTATTTTAAGCTTGCGTGCGATGCGGTAATAGCTATACATGACGGCACAAGCATTGCTCATTCCATAGAAACGGTAGACCTTCCGCAGAATCCTGCCGATGAGGTTACGGAAAGCTTTAAGGCATATGTGGATGCAGAAACCGCACAGTCGCTCGGCGTTAGGAGAGTGCAGGACGATTATTATGATATGTCCGTAAGAAACTCGGAATTTATAGCGACCAACGGTGTTGCGGCAAACTATTGCTCATATAAGAAAAGCAGAAATTCAACTGTTAAAGTGGGATTTGAAAACCTTGTCTATTCATGGTCCAAAATACTTAATTACTATAATGAAAACGGAGCATTGCCCAATTATGTTACCGTAAATTCATGGAGCGAGATAGCAGCGGGTGCAACAACCCCCGTTGTTACAAAAACTCCGACTCCCACGAAAACTCCCACGCCTACGCCCACACCTGTTCCCACTGTGGCAGTTAGTGATGTACCGTTTTTGAGTAATGCACAGTCCGCGGCATTTTTTATAAAGGCGGCAAAGCGTGTAAGTTTGTCAATATCAAACAATAAAAAGCTTCCCCAAAGCGTAACGGTGGGAACTGTAAAATTAGATATGCCAAGCTTCCTGGAAGCTATGGCAAGAACGGTTATTGAGCTTAAAAATGGCGTGAATAAGAGCTTAATACCCTATTACAGAAGAAAAAATCCCGAACAGTCGGGCGAAGATATAACGGCAGGCTTCCTGACTGCTGACGAGTATATAGAAATTGCAGGATTTATAATAGGCTATGCCGAAGCAACAAATACTGCCGTAAGTTATGTTGATTCATCATTGGGTAAGCTTGGCTTTGAAACGCTTGTTTATGTTTATTCACGCATACTTGCCGCTTATTCAAACAATGAGGTGCTTGCAAATTCTGTTTCGGTCAAATTATGGAGCGATATTTCGGGAACAGCACTTCCTTTACCTGTTCCAACATCCGAAGTTGTATTGCCTTCTCCGACAGCTCATGTTACCCCGGATGTTTCAGCTTCACAAACAGGCAGCAGTGTGAAATATTATATGGAAGCAGAAATGCTTCAAAAAGCGGCTTCAAGAACAGGCAAGTTCATTGAATTGAATAAAGAGCTTCCGTTGTATATTGCATTTGATGATATTCGTTTAACAATGCCTGAGCTTTTAAACACATTATGCAAGTTTGTAACGGACACCGCAATGTCACACGCACCCGTGTATACAGTGGAAAATCCCGAACAGTCTGCAGAAAATATGACAGCAGGCAGTCTGAATAAAGAAGAATATATGCGTGTTGCACGGAAAGTTTGTGAATTTGTGCAATACAACGGTATGGTGCCGGGCTATGTTGCGACCGTTTTGGGCGAAGTGAGCTTTGAAGCATTGGTTGTGATTTTCTGCAAGATCGTTTCATCATACAATGCTCAAAACAACACGCTTTCGGAAACGCTTAATGTGAGCAGCTTCGGCACTGTGAGCGGAGAAACACTTCCGACTCCTATGCCTACAAGTGAGATAACACCTCCGCCCACGCCCACGGTGCCTCCGACGCCCACGCCGACTCCCACATTTGCCCCCCTGTTTACACCTCCTGCAAGCTATGATGTTGCACCTGTTCCCACAGCTAAGGTAAACAGCAATATAGAGGGTGATACATTCAACAGCGGTGCAGTGGGCACAAACGGTGCTGTATCAAGCTCAAGTGCATATGCATCAAAGATAGGTCTTGATATACTTGAAGCAGGCGGAAATGCTGTGGATGCGGCAGTTGCAACAATGTTTGCGGTAGGTCTTTGTGAGCCTTCGGGCTCATCGGTAGGCGGCGGCGGTTTGGCTGTTATCTACCTTGCAGATGAGGACAGATATCTCATAATGGACTATATGGCACAGACCCCGACACGTGTCGGAAGCACAACTGTGCTTGCAAAGATGATGTGCATACCCGGTATGGTACACGGTGCAATAACAATGCTTGAAAAGTACGGCACAATGTCGCTTGCACAGATCCTTGATCCCGTTATAGAGCTTGCAAAGAGAGGCTTCTATATTGACGAAGAGTTTGTATACAGATCCAAGCAGATAAATACAAAGTATGCATATCCCACACAGCAGTTCACGAGGGATATTTACGGCGGTACGCTTCAGGCAGGTGACGCGGTTGCAAATGTAGACCTTGCCTCAACGCTTACAATAATCCGTGATGGCGGAATCGAAGCATTTTATAACAGCTCGTTTACCGATGCAATGGTAGATTACATACAGTCCATAGGCGGCACCATCACAAAGGAAGATTTTGTGCAGTACACAAGTATTGAACGTGAGCCGCTCACAACAAATTACAGGGGCTATAATGTATACGCAGGTTCAGGTACTGCACAGGGTGGTTCAAGAGTGATAAGCATGCTCAATAAAATGTCGGCACATGATATGGCTTCCTACGGTCATGACAGTGCACAGGCAGTAAGAGCAACGGCGGTAGCATTCGGAATGACTTCACGAGGTTCATCACTCGGCGTTAAGGAAGATATGCTTAACCTGCTCAACGATGTTGTACCGTACGACAACAAGACTACAACCATGCTTGTAACATACCATAAGTGGGGCAATGCGGTTGCCGCAAACGTAACATTGGGCTATAATTTCGGTTGCTCCGTTGCTGTACCCGGTATGGGATTCTGCTTTAATTCGGGTATGACAACAAGCACCGGCTCATCACTTTCGAGAGTGCAGAGCACCATGGCACCTGCGATTGTTGCGGGGAACAACGGCAAACCCATGATAATTGTCGGCTCACCCGGTGACCAGGCTATAATCACGGCAACAGCTATTACAATCAGTAACATTCTCGATTTTGGCATGAATGTATGTGAAGCTGTAAATGCTCCGAGATTCTTCGGCTATGCTTCAAGCTCGGCAATGACTATTGAAACAAGGTACAGCGATTCAACACTTCAAACTTTGAGAAATTGGGGTTATTCGCTTACAACAAGCGAGGGCGAGTACAGCAGCGGTGTAGGCTGCGTTCCTGCAATACATATTGATAATGACGGAACTGTAATGTCTGCGGCGGACCACAGACGAGAATATATGTCATTTGCTTATTGATGCGTTTTGTGGCATAATAATTTGCAGAGGTGTGACATGAATTATTCTTTAAAATAAAGATACTGAAAGGCACCTGCAAGAAAGATTATAATAATCTGTGGGTGTCTTTTTTCGAAGCACGCATAAGGAGCAGAAATATGAAAAAGAATGCAGTAAAGAATACAGCTTTGATGATGGCAATTATAATGCTTTTTGCCTTTATTCCGAAAACCTTTGCGGATAGTAGCCGGACTGTAAGCAGACAGGAGATTTTGGATGCATCAAGCAATTTGAAAGTATATATAGATACATATTGTTCACTCCCTCAAACTGTTTCAGTCGGCAAAAACGAGATAAATTTGGGGCAGTATTTCAAGCTTGCGTGTGATACCGTTCTCAATATACACAACGGCGTAAACTCAGACCTTACAATAGAAGAAGTTATGATGCCGCAAAGTCCGAGTGATGCAGTGACTGCGGAAATGAAAATATATATTACAACCGAAAAAGCGGAAGAAATGGGAGTTAGAAGAGTACAGGACGATTATATTGATATGTCCCAAAGAAACTCCGATTTTATTGAACAGTACGATTTGGCGGCAAACTATTGCTCATATAAAAGCAGCAGAAATTCCACAATAAAAGTGGGCTTTGAAAATCTTGTCTATTCATGGGCAAAAATATTAAATTACTACAATGAAAACGGTGCATTGCCGAACTATGTAACGGTTTATTCGTGGGCGGAAATTTCCTCATCGGCTTCAACGCCGCCTCCCACACCCACTCCCGTTCCCACACCAACACCGCATCCTGCACCCATGCCAGATTCCGTATTTTCGGAATTGGCAAAAAAGAGTGCTTTGCGTGTGTATACGGCAATCGAGCGTAATAAAGAATTGCCGCTGTATGCTACAGTGGGAAATTTAAGATTTTCGATGCCGAGCTTTTTAGAGCTTATGGCAAGAATAGTGGTTGATACATATAATCGAACATTAACCGAAGAAATATATTATTATGACAGACAAAAGGCTCAGCAGTCGGGCGAAGATACCGGCGGAGGCATTCTTGAGTTTAACGAATATGCGTCCATAGCACAAAGTATACTTGATTTCTGTCAGGCGGAGGGCAGGGCGGTAAGCTATGTCGATTCAAGCATAGGTAAAATAGGCTTTGAAACGCTTGTGCATACCTTCTCAAACATAGTTGCACAGATGTATGCTTCAGGCACTGTTTTGGAAACCGTTCAGGTAAAATCATGGAAAACAATAACGGGCACGGCACTTGCTGCACCTATTCCCACGCAAGCAACTGTACCGGTAACTCCAAGCAGAACACCTGCTTTTACGGAAAAACCGTCATATGATGATAAGAGCGAGCCTGTGAGATATGTGCCCAAAAGCACACTTTTTGAGGCGGCTTTGCGAGTAAAGAAAACAATAGAAATAACTAAAGATATCCCTGCATACATAACAATGGGCGATGTCAGAATAAGCATGCCTCAGCTTTTAAGTACATTGGCAATATTTGTGAATGATACGTCTTATAAAACAGTGCCGATGTATGCAGTCGATAACTGCGAGAGAACGGCAGAAAGTATGAACAGTGGTGCTTTGACTGTCGATGAATATAAAACGGCAGCAGAGAAAATATGCAAATTTGTTCAATATAACATGATGGTACCCAGCTACGTCGAGACCGCATTGGGCAATATGAGCTATGAATCACTTTTGTATTTGTTCTGCTCCATAGTTGAGAGATACGCTCAGAGCAATACATTGCCTGAAAGTATAACAGCAAACAGCTGGAAAGATATATCGGGAAACAGCTTACCCACACCGAAACCAACAAGTGAAATAACTCCTCAGCCTACTCCTACACCCAAGCCTACGGCAATGCCGATTCCCACAGAGGAAGTGCCGAGCAATATAGAGGGTGACACATTCAAGACGGGCTCGGTCGGCACAAAGGGTGCTGTATCAAGTGCAAGTGCATATGCTTCAAAGATAGGTCTTGATATACTCAAGGCAGGCGGTAACGCAATAGATGCGGCAGTTGCAACAATGTTTGCGGTAGGTCTTTGCGAGCCTTCGGGTTCTTCTGTAGGCGGCGGCGGTCTTGCTACGATTTATCTTGCAGATGAGGACAGATATTTCGTGTACGATTACATGACGCTTTCACCTATGAGCGGTGCAAGCTCAAGCCCCCAAGCAAAGTGCCTGTCTGTTCCCGGCATGGTACACGGTGCTATTTCAATGCTTGAAAAATACGGCACAATGACTCTCGAAGAAGTGCTTAATCCTGTAATCGAGCTTGCAAGATGCGGATTCATAGTTGGTGAAGAATTCATTTACAGAGCAGGGCTGATACGCGGAACATTGCCGTATGCGGTGCAAACATTTACACGGGATAGCGAGGGCGGAGCACTTCAGGTAGGAGATACCTACAGAAACGAAGATTTAGCCAATACGCTTGAAATTATCCGCGACGGCGGCATAGACGCTTTCTATAAAGGCGAATTTACGGAAAAACTTGTTTCCTACATTAGGTCAATCGGCGGCGTTATAACAACAAACGATTTTGCAAATTATACAAGCTATGAAAGAACGGCTCTGACATCAACGTATAGAGGCTATAAGCTTTATGCAGGTTCGGGTACGGCTTTCGGCGGTCAGCGTGTCATAAGCATGCTCACGAAAATGTCGAGTCATGATATGGCTTCATACGGACACGACAGTGCAGATGCTGTCCGTGCGGCGGCTGTCGGTTTCGGCTTGACAGCACGTGGCGGATCTTCGCTTGGCGTTAAAGAGGATATACTCAATTTGCTCGACGGTGTTGTTCCTTTCGACAATAAGACAACAACAATGCTTGTAACTTACGATAAGTGGGGAAACGCAGTTGCGGCAAACGTAACATTGGGTGACAACTTCGGAAGCAGTGTTGCAGTACCCGGTACCGGTTTCTGCTTCAACTCCTGCATAAGTGACGGTGTTGCATCGACAAGGTCGCCCAGCACAATGGCACCCGTAATTGTTGCAAATGAAAGCGGCAAGC
>JAZNWT010000065.1:0-8561 GCA_045593465.1 Clostridia bacterium | reverse complement strand
GAGGTAATAGTTCTGCTGTGCAACCGTAACACCGTCAACAGTAATGCCGTCCTTATAGAAAGGAGTGCCTGTTGTGTAGCCGTTCAAAGCTTCTGTTGCTGCTGCTGCAAGCTCTGCAATTGTGAAGATTCCGTCAGGAGCAGAAGTTGTGGGAGCCTGAGTTACAGGAGCTTCTGTGGGAACAGGTGTGGGAAGAGCCTTGCCGCTATAGTCAGCCCATGTCTTATCAAGTGTGATTGAATCGGGCAAAACATCGTTTGAATCAGCATACATAACAACATCAGCGAGGAGGAGCATGGTCGTTTCATAACCGAGGCCGCCGAGTTCGCAATATGTTGTTTCGGGTGTCATGCCGCCGTTTGCTGCCGCATAATCAATAACCTGCTGTGCTACTGCAAGATAATCTGCCTTGGAAACTGTGCCCAAAGTGAAGCTTTCTTTTGACTGGAAGTTAGTCGGTCTGTCGGCATAGTATGCAGCACCTGCAAATGTTGTAACGTCTGCAAGTTTGCCAAGTTCTACAACTGCATTTGCCAATGTAAGTATTGCATCGGAGCTGTCGAGCTTTGTGAGCTCAAGACTTACGAGGCTGGATGTTACTGAACCGTCACTGTAAACAACGTGGAGGTCAGTACCGAAGTTTCTGAGGAAGTCAGATGCCCATTTTGCCATAACAGCCATGCTGCGCAAAGGATATGTGCGAACTGCATCGGGATCAACAGGAGCTATAGTGGGTTCTGTGCCGGGAGCGGGGAGTGCTGTGCCGGAGAGTTCTTCCCATGTGCTTACTTCGATAGCGGATACCGCACCGTTGTTGCGGATCTGTGCAAATGCACTTGCTACGGTGTAAACAAGTGTATTGAAGCCGTATTCCTGACCGCCGTAAGTTACGGAAGCGGGAGCTGTTGAGGACATTGCTGCGTCAATAGCTGCAACGAGTCCGTCAACTGCTGCTTTATCCAAAACGATACCTGCATCCAAAGCTTCAACGGGATATGAGGGAACGTTTGCATATGTAACATCAACTTCGCCTGTTGTCGCACCGGACAAATAGAGCTTAGCTGCTGTTGCAAGGAACTGACCCATTGTAAGGAGCTGACCGTCAACCTGTGTTGTTGAGGGGAGAGACTTGTTTGCTTCGATATAGTCCTTAACACGGAGAGCTGCACTGATCAAGTTTCCAACACCTATCTGAGTTGTTTCGGGTGTTGCTGCTTCGGGAGCAGTAGTGGGAGCTTTGTAATCGTAGCCTGCCCAAGGATCAACTTCAACTGCTGCAGGAAGAGTCTTGTTGTACTTATAGTACTGAATGACCTTTGCAAAAGCATAGCTCAAGTTTTTGGGTGAGATAGTACCGAGAGATGTTCCGAAGCATGAGGGCGTTTTATCTGCAGAGTCGATATCTGCGATAACTACTTTTGCAAGAGCAACGTATTCGCCGCGTGCCATTTCACCGCTTACTATGTCTTCTCGTACATTGTATTCAGCCAATCTCGGCAACTTTTTGTAAGTTACGGAGATCTTTTCGCCATTTGCCAAATCAACTATGGCATTGGCTGCTGCATAGAGGAATTCCTCCGGGTAAAGCTGCTGACTGTCTGCTGTTACGATAGTCGGTGTGCCGGAGTTTCTTGTGATGAACTTCTCATACCTGTCAGCGGCATTCACAAACTGTGTATGCGTCAATGTTACAGCTTCTGCTGCGAAAGACGCTACGGGGAGTATTGAGAATACCATCATCAAGGAGAGAACAACTGCGAGTACTTTTTTCATACTACTTTCTCCTTTTTGATTTTTTTAGGTTTAATAATATAAACCTATACACGATGAGTATAACATACAGTTTCAATATTAACAATATATCAATAAAGTCTTTTTTTGGAAAAAATCATAAAAAATAAGAAAGAGTTCGCAAAATGCGAACTCTTTCGTGATGTTACGGTTTAGTGAAAGCTTAGAAGTAAAGCTCTATGTAGTTTGCATAGTGTTCTGCTTCGGCAGCGTCCAAAGTCCATGCTTCGTGGTTGCCGTAGGTGTTGCTCTTCATTGAAGCGTCGCATACTACCCACTGACCGTTTACGAAAAGCTCGGAAAATACATGACCGTAGTAGTTTTCACCGAAGAAGCCGTATATATGAGCATATCTTGCGGGGATGCCTACCGAACGTGCAAGTGCGTTGAGGTAGTGAGCGTGGTCACAGCAGTTTGCTACTTTATCATTATGAACAACAATAGCACTACGTCTTGTATTTTCATAGTAGCTGTATGTAACATTGCTCTGTACCCATTCAAAGAGTGCCTTTGCTTTTGCTTCGTCGGTATCTTTACCGGCGATAATGCTCTGAGCCTGTGCCAATATGTCTGCATTATCGGATTCACAGTTCAAAGTGGGTGTTGTATAGTCGGAAGCCCATGAAGAAACAGTTTCGGAAAGTACGCCCGTTTCTTTGTATTCTGCAAGCAAACGAACAACTGCTATTAAGCATCTGTCAAAGTTTGCAAGGCCACTGTAGGAAGTACCGCTTGTGCCGGGGAATGTTGTGTAGTTTGCAACCATGCCGTTGTTGTTCGCAAATGCAATCTGTTTTTCAGCAATGTAGATTATAGCTTTCTTCGAGATTGTTTCGGAATCGAATGTGTCGAATCTGTTGGGATAAGCACAGTCGTTATAACCTTTAATGTTGATGGACTTAGCTGTGTTGCCGCTGTTGATTGCAATAATTGCATTGCCTGCTGCAGCAAAGTAAGTTGCCTGGTTCATGTCTTTGACAGAACCGATTGTTAATGTTGCAGGAAGCTTATCTGTTACTTCGAATTCTGCATATGCTGCAGCCATACCGTCAACTATTTCGCTAACTGTAAGACTGCCTGTAGGAGCAGCTGTTGAGGGAGCGGCTGTTGCAACGGGTGCTTCTACGTAAGAATCGTTGTCGTCCTTGGAATATGCAAGAGCATCAAAATCAACAGATGCGGGTAAGTTGCCGTTTTCGTTGAAATACTTGAGTGCACGTGCACTTGCCATCAGGATGGAGTAGTAGGAGAGCTGCTTGTTGTCGATTGTAGCAACACTGCTGCATGATGCTGCAGCAAGACCGTTACTGTTTGCATAGTTGGAAAATGCTTTCCATGCAGCTTCGGCAACTTCTGCTATCTTAAGTGTTGTGCCGCCGTAAGCGTTGTTTGCATCAACTGCCGGCTTGCCTATATTCTTATAGGTAACAACCGTGTCCTTTGTGTAACCGCTCTGGTTTGAAGCAGCGTATGCACCGCTAAGACCTGCTACGGTATAACCTGCAAGGTATGCCCAATCCTGATCGGATATTACATAATTACCGATGGGAAGAGCCTTTGCGATTGAGTATTCCGTTGCAAAATCCTTGAATGAGTCATAATGAGAAACAATTGTTTCTGCTGCAGCTGCGATTTCGGATACCTTAAATGTGGAAGAACCGCTTGTAAGGTTTGTGCTCAAAGCAGGATGCTCTGTGGGAGCTACTGCAGGAGCTGAGGGAGCCTGCGTTGCCGGAGCCTGTGTCTGTGAAGGATCCTGTGTGGGAGCATTTTCGTTTGAAGGAACTTTTTCAACTGCTACTGTTGCAGGAAGTGTGCCGTTGTCTGCATAGGAAGCAAGTATACGTGTGAACATCAAAAGACCTGCTTCATAGTTGAACTGACCTTCAAAGTCGGTTACGGGGAAGCCGTTAGCGTTCGAATCTGTTGTGGGATAACCCGCACTTGCACCGATTCTCTTGTTGTTGTCTGCATAAACCGTCTGACGGATTGCAAAGTTCATGTAGAAGTTCTGGTTAACTTCCGTGTATTCAAATGTGTAGTTTGCAACCATTGAGGGAGCAGCCATGTTGATGTCTGCACTCTTGTATGCTGCGGAAGCATTGTTGTTGTAGATATCCTGTATTGCCTTTGCTGCGATGTAGTAATAGTTGGGCTGTGTTACGGTTTCACCGTCTATTACAACGCCGTCTGCATAGAAAGGTGTGCCGGATGTATAACCGTTAAGAGCAGCCTTTGCTGCAGCAGCAACTTCGGGGATAGTGAAGATACCGTCGCCTGCAGGAGCCTGAGTTTCGGGTGCCTGTGTTTCGGGTGCCTGTGTTGAAGGTGCCTGTGTTGAAGGAACTATCAGATGTACGCCTGATACGTGCTTCTGAACGGAAGCAATATCACGGGAGTTGATTTTACCGTCGCCATTGATGTCTGCGGAGAGTTTCTGATCATCTGTAAGCGTGCCTGAACCTGCGATGTACTTTTGCAAGGAAGCAATATCACGGGAATTTATCTTACCGTCGCCGGTAACATCACCGAGGTCTGCTGCAAAAGCAAAAGACATGGGCAGGAGCGATAATGTCATTATCACTGCGAGAATGAGGGATAAGGTTTTCTTCATGGAATCCTCCTTAAAAATGTTTTATATCTGCAAATGAACAGTGCTCATTTTGCGTTACGCTGTGAAGTTTTTTGGGTTGAGTGAGGGTCGTTGAATACTCTTTGCTTGGCATAATGAACGAGTGCTACAAGAGCGAGAATAATTGCAATGAAATAAACCGCCCAATCAGAATAACCGATAACAGGATAGAAGTTCTTAAGTAATGTGAGCAATACGCCTACATTGAAAAAGCCTGCGGCCGTTTTTCCGAACCAATCGGAGAAAACAACAAAATTTTTCTTCTTGAGAACAAACAGACCACCGAACATCATAAGAAGCTCTTTTATTGCTACGATTACGAGGACTGCAAGGGGAAGCCATCCCTTACAGTAGAAGCAAATGAGCGTTACTATAAGCATCAGCTTGTCTGCAAACGGGTCAAGCAGCTTGCCAAGATCGGTAATCCAATTGTTGTGCCTTGCAAGATATCCATCCAAAATGTCCGTAAAAAAAGCAAGACAATATACTATAATGCATGCAAGGTACTGTTCCTGCACAAAGAATGCAACGAACACACCTACCATCAATATTCTTAATACACACAGTATATTTGGTATATGACGCATAAAAACCTCCAATATCATTTTATATTATAGCCCACATCAAGTGAAATTGCCATAATAATTTAATAAAAATACCACTTTCTTAAGATTGACAAAAAAGAGCATAGGTTATAGAATAAACTTCGGTTGAATCCGTATATACAAAAGGAGAAGATGGTATGAAAAAGTTTTTTAAGGTTTCACTGGCACTTGTTATGGCGTTGCTTATGGCAATCGGTATTTTTGCAGGTTGTAATGCAAATATGATGGATTATCCCGTCGGCAAAGTCGGTGATATGGAGATAATGGCAAGTGTATTCTACAATCAGTGTGCTTCCTATGCTCAAATGTATACTTACTACGGACTTTCTGCAGACCTTTATATGGACAGCATAAAGGAAGAAGTATTTAATACAATGGTAGACCAGTACTTGCCCGTTTATCAGGCAAAGAAGCAGGGCATAAAGCTTGACGATGCAGATAAGGCAATCGTTCAGGAAAATCTCGATGCTTATGTTGAAGAATCCCTCTCAAGTTACAAGGCACAGGTAGATTCCTCAATAACAGACGAAGCTGCTATAAGAGAAGCGGCATTGGAACTTTTCAAGGCGGCTGTTGAAGCAGGCGGTCAGTATACATACGATGAATACATCAACGAAGTTATGTATGAAGAGTATGCAAATTCACGCTTGGCAGAAAAGCTTTATGAAAAGGTAATTGCAGATGCAAACATTGCGATTACGGAAGAAGATGTTCGCAAATTGTACGATGAAGAACTTGAAACTGAAAAAACCGCATTTGCAGATGATGCAAAGAGCTACTATTCATATTACAGCAACTACATAAGTGCAAAGAACAGCGAGGATGAGGAAACACAGAAAACGGCAGTTCCTCCCTTTGTAGTTCCCGAAGGCTACTACTTTGTTAAGCACATTCTTGTTATGAATCCCGAAGAAGGTGAAGAAAAGGATGTTGATGCAATAGTTGCAGAAATACAGGCAGAGCTTGAAGCATTGCCCGAAACAGCAACAGCAGAGGAAAAAATCGCAAAGTTTGATGAGCTTATTGAGAAGTACAATGAAGATCCCGGTCTTGAAAGCGAACCTTACAAGACAGAGGGTTACCTCATGCATGAAGCACTTAATACAGAAGAATCAACAACATATGATCCCGCTTTCTATGAAGCAGCAATAGCACTTGAAAAAGAAGGCGATATCAGTGAACCTGTTGAAGGCGAGAACGGTACACACATAATAATCCGTCTCGGTGATGTTGACAGTACAAAAACCGTAAGCTTTGAAGAAGTAAAGGCTGCTTTGGAGCTTAACCTCAATGCTCAGAAGGAAAACGAAGCTTATGAAGCAGCTTTGGAAAAGTGGCGTAGCGAAACAAAGATCACAAAGAATGAGTCCAGAATCAAGGCGTTGAATGTTACTGTTTCAGATGAGTTGTCGCTCTGATAAACAAAACAACAATTTTGTGCCTGCCGCAAAAACGGCAGGCATTTCTTAAATAATCTAAAAGGAGCTTGTCCTATGACGGAAAGACTTTATTATATTGATAAATTATACGAATGTGAAGCGGAAGTGGTTTCGTGCGAAAAGTGTGATGACGGTTATGCCGTTGTGCTTGACAGAACCGTAATGTTCCCGGAAAGCGGCGGTCAGCTTTGTGATATCGGGCGGCTTGGGAATTCAAATGTAACAGCAGTTACAGAAACCGAATATGACGTTATTCATATATGCGATAAGGAACAGAAAGTCGGCAGTAAAGTTAAAGTGGAAGCTGACATCGAAGCAAGACTCGACCATACACGTCAGCACACAGGTGAACATATAATTTCGGGGCTTCTTTCGTCAATGTTCGGTGCGGTAAATGTGGGTTTCCATATGGCGAAAGATTATTGTACCATAGATACCGATATACCGCTTGACAAGGAACAACTTAGAACTGTTGAAACTGCGGCAAATGATGCGGTAATGCAAAATTTAAAAATTACAACCGAAACCGTTGACGCAAGCGAGCTTGAAAAATACACTTTAAGAAAGAAAGCAAAAGGGCTTGAGGGCGAAGTAAGAATAGTTTATATAGGTGACGTGGATTCTTGCACCTGCTGCGGCACACATTGTGCATATAGCGGCGAAGTCGGTTTTATTGCAATAACCGATTCAATGAAGTATAAGCAAGGAACAAGGCTTTGGTTTTCATGCGGTGAGCGTGCGGTAAAATATGCTCAAAAAAATGCAAAGACCGTTATGGATATCGCAAACAGATTTTCAACAAACAGAGATGAAGCGTTTTCAGCTGTTGTAAAACAGGGCGATGAGCTTAATTCCTTAAAGCGAGAATTAAGAAAAAGAACCGATATGCTTTTGGAGTATAAAGCGGCAGAGCTTATAATCGGTGCCGAGGACGTAAACAGTACAAAACTTGTTTTGGCGGGCATGGAGGATTTGAATATGCAGGAGCTTAAGCTTTTGTGTGAAAAGATTAAGATTGAGAAAGACAATGCGGTGATACTGTTTGCAAAGAATGCGGATACGGTGTTTTATCAAGTAAAAACAGGCGGAAGCGTAAAGCAGAATGCAAAAGAAATATGCCTTGTTATAAATGCAATGACCGGCGGCAAGGGCGGAGGCAGGGATGATTTTGCACAGGGAAGCTGTAATTCAAATTTGAATGTCGAAGAAACGCTTTGTCAGCTTAGTGCATATCTAAAAAAATCGCTTGCTTAAAAATTTTTTGACAAAATCCGATTTTCTTGCAGGAATTCAAAAGAAAATGTGGAATATTATAAACACAAGACAAAGTTCTTGATTATATAGATAAATAATCAAAAAATACAAGGGCGAATGCACTGAAAAAAGGAGGGCTGCCATATGATTGACAACAGTTTAAACGGCTATCTTTGTGCAGCTTCCGTAAGCACTTCCCCTTACAGGCTTGCTTAAATGTATAGCCGTTATAAATTCAAAATTTAAGCCGATGGATAAAACCATCGGCTTTTGCTATTAAGTTATCTTTTCGTTCGTTCAAAATCAAATTGCATCGTGTTCATTATATTGCCGTTTGTGTCACGTATGAATAATGTTGAATTTATCATTGCAACAGTATCTTCTATTTCCTGTACGGTATCTGCTATGAAAGTTAATCTGCCAAAGTGCTGACCTAAGTTTCCTATATCTGATTCTGAAACAGAGTCGCCTATCTGATAGTACTGTATGAAATCTTGGAGAATAGGTAGGTCTTTTATTGTTTTTAAACCTTCTATAGACCCTATTTGACCAACATTTAGAGGAATACAAATTTGTGCACCGATTTTACCGTGATACTTCAAGTCTAAGTTCCTTAAAACTATTTCTTCCTCTGTTGTACAGATGGGTTCACCTAAAGCGAAACGAATCATCATTTTCGTATCGTTTATACCGGTGAGGGGAGCAGAGAGCTTGAAAGACATTCCACCGCTGAGGCGATATGCCATTTCGTGAAAATATATTTTACCGTTATAAGGAAGCGTTTGGAAAAAAGCAGTTCCGTTCTTTAATCCCATTCCCTAAGTCGGAGGCCAAGCGGTC
>JAZNWT010000064.1:0-7045 GCA_045593465.1 Clostridia bacterium | reverse complement strand
ATGGTGCTTGCAGGCAAGGTAAATAAAAGCCTTGTTTCTCATCTTCAAACGATAGGTTGCAAAGCAATCGGCCTTTCGGGCATGGACGGCAAAATGATATCCTCCTCGCCCATGAACAAGCATTTGGGCTATGTGGGCACTATCGACAAAATAGATCCCACTCCCATACTGGACGTGCTTGAAAAAGGCTATGTTCCCGTAATTTCAACACTCGGAACGGACGATAAGGGCAACACCTACAACATAAACGCCGATACTGCAGCGGCACATATTGCAGGAGCATTGGGTGCTGAATGCCTTATCAGCATGACGGATATATCAGGTCTTTTAAGAGATGTAAACGATCCGTCCTCCCTCATTTCAAGGGTAACTCTTGAAGATGCCGAAGTTCTCAAAAAAGAGGGCATAATATCGGGCGGCATGATACCCAAGGTAGACTGCTGCATCGAAGCAATAGAAAAGGGCGTAAACAAAGTATTTATAATAGACGGAAGAATCATGCATGCAACACTCATTGAGCTTTTGACCGACGAAGGCATCGGAACTATGTTCACAAGATAGGATATTTTATGAAAAACACGATAGAACTTGACAACACATATGTAGCAGGCACATATAAACGTGCAGACGTTGTATTTGAACGCGGTCAGGGCTCGCTTCTTTATGACGAAAATTCAAAAGAATACATAGACCTTGGAAGCGGTATTGCAGTAAATGCTTTCGGCGTATGCGACGAAGGCTATGTTGAAGCGGTAACCGAGCAGCTTAAAAAGCTTCAGCACGCATCAAACCTTTACTACACACAGCCTCAAGCCGTCCTTGCGGCAATGCTTTGCGAAAAGACGGGCATGAAAAAAGTGTTTTTTGCAAATTCCGGTGCAGAAGCAAACGAATGTGCAATTAAAGCCGCAAGAAAATATTCAAGCGACAAATACGGTGAAAACAGAGGTACTGTAATTACGCTTACAAACAGCTTTCACGGAAGAACCATAGCTACGATCTCCGCAACGGGGCAGGAATCCATGCATACGCATTTTTATCCCTTTGCACCCGGCTTTATTCATATCGATGCAAACGATACCGAAGCTATGCTTTGTGCAATGGACAGAAGCGATGTTTGTGCCGTAATGATGGAGCTTGTTCAGGGCGAGGGCGGAATAAACGTGCTTGAACGTGATTTTGTTCAAAAAGTTGCCAAAAAAGCCAAAGAAAAAGATATTCTCGTCATAATCGACGAAGTTCAAACAGGCAACGGCAGGACGGGTTCACTTTATGCCTATATGCAGTACGGAATAGCTCCCGACATTGTAAGCACTGCAAAAGGACTTGCAGGCGGACTTCCTTTGGGTGCAATAATGTTTGCTTCCTCAACCGAAAATGTCTTAACCGCAGGCACTCACGGCTCAACCTTCGGCGGAAATCCCGTTTGTGCGGCAGGTGCAGTTAACATTCTGTCACGCATAGATGATGAGCTTCTTTCATCAGTTCGCGAAAAGAGCGAATACATTTTCAACGAGATTAAAGGAGCAAAAGGTGTAAAGAGCATTTCGGGGCTCGGCCTTATGATCGGCATAGAATGTGATGTTCCCTCCCCTGCCATAATCGAAAAATGCCGTAAAATGGGCGTTATCGTGCTTGCATCAAAGCATAAGGTACGTTTACTTCCTGCACTTAATATACCGTTTGATATTCTGAAAAAAGCTATCTCAATACTTAAAGACGTTATAGCATCATACGCTGAATAAAAAGGAGTTTTGTTATGTTCTTCAAAAAAGTTTTTTCTGTTTTAACAGCATCGGCACTCTTGTTTACAGCCGTTGGCTGTACTCCCGCTGTTCAGCCCACACCCACAGCGGAGCCTATTGAAACAGCTCAACCCATACTTTCGGCAGGGCCCCAAAAAGAAGCTCCCCTGTTTTTAGAGCTTACTCCCGACACACCGACTGAAATAGACCTTGACGGTGACGGCAGCATGGAAACAGTTGTTTATACCCTTAAAGCAAGCGAAGATGAATATGCAGACTATACCTCCGCTTCCATAACGGCAACAGCTCAAAGCGGCGAAGTCGCAGCTCATATTCTTGAGTATGAGTTTTATAACATAAATGTGTTTGCACTCAAGCTTGATGCTTCTTCGGATGCTATGACATTAGCTTACACATATGAGCATTCTTCCGAGGACTATGACACGGTTTTCATCAAATACGAAAGCTCTGCATTTTCAGTCATACCCTGTGCAAATACCGAATACAGCGGTGAATATTCCGAAGTCAACAGTGTTTTCGGAGCTTTTAAGGATATCACGGCTGATAATAAAATAACCGTGAATACCGTTTGTGATGTTCTCGGCACATATTGGGGCTATTGCGAATATGAGCTTAAGGACGGAATGATTCAAAAGACGGAAAACGGTGACTGGTTTGCCGAAAATCCTGCTTTTGTCCTTACTTTAACAAAGGAACTTCCGGTTACTTTCATTGAAAACGAAACTCAAACAGAAGGCACTCTTAAGGCAGGCACAAAAATAGCAATAACAAGAGTGTCAGGTGATTATACGAAAGCATATTTTATCACAGAATATGAAACTACCGAAAGCGAAACCAAAGAAGGCTTCATAGAAGTTGATGTAAGTAACTATCCCCACACGATAAACGGCATAGACGAAGCGGAATATTTTGAGTACATTCCCTATGCAGGATAAAACAAATTAACCGTAAATCACGCCATTTACAAATGGCGTGATTTTTATATGGAACATTAAGGCATAGAAATACTTCCACCGGTTCAACAGGTGGAAGTTGCCGCTATCTATGGCCTTCTTCTGATGAGGAAGGTGGCACGGCGAAGCCGTGACGGATGGAGAGAAAAAACTCATTGAGCATTTGATTATTTCTCTCCCTCATCAGAGGGAGCTTAAGAAAGCTCCAATCCGCTACCCGTTTGCGGGTGGCGATACGTGTGAAATATATCAGCCTCTTTTAGAGGCTAAGATAGCATTAACTCCTTATATGGGTGAGCGAAGCACCGGTTGAAGAAGTGGTTCTGATTTATTATAATTTTTCCATTACCTTTTGGGCAACTTTCATGCCATCAACCGCCGCACTTACTATACCGCCTGCATAGCCTGCCCCCTCGCCCGACGGGTACAAGCCTTTGACGGTGGTTGAAGCTAAGTTTTCGTCCCTGTTTATTCTCACAGGCGAACTGCTTCTGCTTTCAATGGCAGTCAATGTAGCATCATACATATCGAAGCCCTTAAGCTTATTTGAAAAAGCTTTAATTCCGTCCCCAATACCTTTTGCAATATAATCGGGCAAGAGTTTATTTAAATCATAGGGCACTACACCCGGTTTATATGTGGGAATTACCGATGAGGGTAATTGCGGCTTTTCTTTTTTCAAAAAGTCACCCACTCTTTCAAAAGGTGCGTAGGCATTCTTTCCGCCTGCCAAATATGCCTGTTTTTCAAGCTCCGACTGATAATACATTCCTGCAAGCGGATGTGAGCTTCTATAGTCACGGCTGTCAACCTGTACTATAACCGCCGAATTTGAGTTCTGAGCATTTCTTAAATGCTCACTCATACCGTTTGTTACCACCTGTTCATCGCCCGAGGCAGAAGCAATTACAGTGCCTCCAGGGCACATACAGAAAGTATAAACTCCCCTATCGCCGCTCTTGCCGGTAAGTGCATACTCTGCCGCACCCAATCGTGGGTGGTTCATAAAAGCACCGTACTGTGCCTTATCTATAAACTCTCTCGGGTGCTCGATTCTTACGCCCACCGCAAACGGCTTCTGCGACATCTCAACACCCTTTTCATAGAGCTTTGTATATGTATCTCTTGCACCCTGCCCTATTGCAAGTATGCACGCATCGCATTCAAGCTTTTCCTCTGTGCCGTTGTCGCTTTGTAAGGTTACGGCAGTCAACACACCATCTTTTACATGAATATCTCTAAGACACGTTGAAAAACGTATATCAACGCCCATCTCGATAAGCTCGCTCCTTAAACGGCATATTGCGATTTTAAGGCGGTCCGTTCCAACATGGGGCTTTGCCATAAATCCAACTTCTTCAAGCTCGGAAAGTCTCGCAAATGCTTCTATGACCTCTTTTGAACGCTCGTCCTTTATTCTTGTTGTAAGCTTGCCGTCCGAAAAAGCACCTGCACCACCCTCACCGAACATTGCATTGCTTTCAAAGTTTAAAACACCTGTTCTGAAATATGCATCAACATCTTTTTGACGTTCTTCTATGGGCTTTCCCCTATCAATGAGAATCGGTTTTAAACCACACCTTGCAAGCTCATGTGCCGCAAAAAGTCCACACGGCCCCATGCCCACAACCACAACACGTTTATTGAGCTGAGAATTTGAAAGCTGTATACGCTCACGCTTTTTGCCGTTTACTGCTTGTTCTATATTGGCGTTTGATTTTTTGAGTATGTTTTTCTCAAGCTTCTCGGAAAGTACAGCTTCAACGGTATAGTTCAAAAAAATATCCGATTTATTTCGTGCATCAACCGACATACGCACCGCACGGAGCGAAAGTATATCTTCGCTCTTAACAAAAAGCTCCTTGGCTGCTTTTGTAAGCAGGGAGCTTTCGTTTCCTTCTTCTTTTAAATGAAGTTTAAGATTTTTAATTATAAGCGACATCAGTTTTCCTTTATGGTTACGGTAGCTGTTGTGTTTGCAAGCACTGCCGTCAGCTCTGCATATTCTTCGTTAAATACAACTATTACGGGGCAAGTATGGTCGCCTGCGGCAAGGTCTGTCAAGTCTACATAGAGACGGAAATCCGAAGCATCAAAGCCGTTCATGAGCGTTCTTCTGCCTATAACGGTAACCGCCGTGCTGTTGGGTGTAACGGTTGCACGCAGTGCAGTATCCAAGCCCTCGATTTCAATTGCCTTTGAAGGATAATTGACCTGCTCCTGTTTTTCGGCAACTGTAACATAAACATTTACCTCTGTTCCTTCAATGGCTCTCGCACCTTCGGGAAGAGTTATAGATACCGTTTTTTCTATGCTTTCTTTTGCACCTGCAACATTTATGGGCGGCAGACTTATTTTTTCAAGTTCAGCTATAACACTATCACTGCCGACTACCGTTATCTGTGCAGGAACGGCTTCCGTCTTTGTTACTTCATAGTTTGTGGGAAGCTCATTAAGCCCCGTGAGTGCAGACACAACGTCTATATTGAGAGTTTTCTTTCTGAGTATCTCCACGTTTACGCCAACCGAAGGTATTGTCCCCGTCAGAAGTGATTTTGAGACAACCGAACCGTCACTTTGAACAAGTACGAGTTCAAAAGCCTCATCAAACGATTCTGTTCTTCCCGTAATGTCTATATCGCATATTGCTTTTGTTACCGTGCTTACATATTCCGAAGGACCTGTTATTGCAACTTCGTTTTTTGCCAATATGGGTTGACCGTTCCAATAACCGTCTCCCAAAGTACCCGAAACCTGTGATACTATGGGAACATTCTTTGTTACAAGCTCGTCTATCTTGATTTTTACGGTTGACGGTGTGATGCTTGTTCTTCTTATCGTACCCTCTGTAGTTGTAACAGTTACGGGAATTGTATATGTACCCGGTGAAGTTATGCTCTTCATGTTAACGGTGGCTGTTATGTTTGCAAAAGAAAGATCTGCATACTTTGTAAGCTCAGTATCTACCTGAAGAGATATTGTTTTTTGAAGTTCTTCATCACTTGTGGACACAACAAGACTGCGTGCCAAAAGCTCCGCTTCACCCTCATAAATTATGTTGATGTCGGAAAGCGTTTTAGTTCTTGCGGGATTCTGTGCTGTGAGAACATATCCCCAAAGCAGCATGGCAAATACGAAGGACACTATTTTTATTAAAATGTTCTTCGTGAAAAAATTCCTTATATGCTGTTTGAGCTTGATGCCTTTCTTACTTTTTTTCATGCTTGCTCCTCAGCCTGAGATGTTCTTTTATGTTTAAATTGTTCTTCTTTTTCTCGACCGTATATATTGATTCAAGCAAATTAACAAGTGCCTTTTCGTCAACATATCTTACAAGCTTACCGTCTCTTGTAAATGAGATTACGCCTGTTTCTTCGGAAACAACTATTGTTATGGAATCCGACACCGTGGATATGCCAAGTGCCGCACGGTGACGTGTGCCAAGCTCTCTTGCAACCGAGCGGTTATCGTCCACCAAGGGCAAAAAGCACGCCGCAGAAACAATCAAACCGCCCCTTATTATAACCGCACCGTCATGCAGCGGAGTGTTCGGTTCAAATATATTTTCCAAAAGCGGAGCGGATATAAGCCCGTCAATACGCGTGCCCGTGCCTATAACTTCACCCAGGCCCGTTTTTTGCTCTATAACTATGAGAGCACCGACTCTCCTTTTTGCAAGGCTCAATATTGCCTGCTTCATTTCGCTGACAATCTGCACATTTTCGGGTGATTCAAAGCCCAAAAGCGACAGCTCAAACAGCTTGCCCCTGCCTATACGCTCCAAAACACGCCTTATTTCGGGTTGGAAAAGCACCACTATAACAATAAGTCCCGAAACTATTACGGAGTTTAACAGCCAATTCAATGTGGAAAGTTGGAATACATCGCTCAAAAATGCGACAACGAACAATATTGCAAGACCTTTTACAAGCTGTATTGCTCTTGTTTCCCTTGTAAATATTATGAGGTGATAAAGCAGTACGGCTATTATGATTATATCAATGGCGTCAGCTATTCTAAACTGCGACAAGCCCGTTCCTATAGCCTTTATAAGAACATCGAAAGCCATGAGTGCACCTCCTGTTTTTTTAAATTACAATGGTTGTAGTTTTTTATTTTACCACATATTACTGAAACTTCAATGCCGGATGCTAAAAATTACAATTTGTACAAACTTTCCATGCAGTTAAAGTCTCAATTAACTCTGTAGGCATTGATTACGATATCATCAAGCATTGCCATAACAAGCAGCATACCCTTTCCGGCTCTTGCATCAATGAGTACCTGCTCGGTATTTATACTTGTTTTTGTTCCGTGGAACTGCTC
>JAZNWT010000063.1:0-6781 GCA_045593465.1 Clostridia bacterium | reverse complement strand
TAAGCAGGTTGTAAATCTCGGTGCAAGCGGAACTTACGCACTCACAACAACAGGCGTTACAGCTCCCGAAAATCCCGAATATAAGGATTCAACAAATGCACAGGTTATGAAGGCTGACTATGTTAACGAAGCAAAAGAGATAATTGCTTGGTCAGCAGCTAACAGCAATAAGCTCCCCAACTACTCAACAATGTCAGCAGGCGTTGCTAACTACAACAGCATGTTCTATATGTACGTTAAGGTTTTGAACTACTACAAGAACAATAACGCACTTCCCAACTACAACACAATGGTTCCCTGGGCAACATTCACAGGCACAGCAACAGCTACAACAGCTCCCACAGCAGCAGCTACAGTTGCTCCCACAACAGCTCCTACAGTTGCTCCCACAACAGCAGCTACAGTTACAACGACCGACAGCATGTACTTCACAGTAGCACAGGTTGGTACAGCTGCAAAAACTCTTAAGACCACAATCGAATCAACAAAGAAGGTTCCCGCAACAGTTAAGATCGGCAGCTACACAACAGCGACAGCAACATTCCTCAGAATGATGGTAGCAGCAGTTTCCAACATCAACGGCGGCGATACAACAACAAGCATGTACTCCAAGAAGATGAGTGCAGCAGAAGCATCTGCTGACAGTGCAACAGCAGGCAACATGCTCAAGAGTGCATACGTAACAGTTGCAGATAATATCTACAGCTACATGACAACAAACAAGGTTGCTCCCAACTATGCAACAACAGCATCAAACGGCAAGCTCGGTTATGAAAACCAGGTTTACAGCTTTGCAAAGATCATGGCTTACTACAAAGACAACGGTGCTCTTCCCAACTACTGCTCCGTTCAGGCATGGTCAAAGTTTGTAGCAGGCACAACAACAACTACAACAACAGCTCCTGCAGCAACAACAGCTCCCACAACTACAACAGGCAAATACACACTTGCACAGCTCCTTACAAAGGCTGTTGACAACAAGACCTGGATCACAACAAACAAGGCTCTTCCCAACTACACAACAATCAACGGCACACAGGTCAAGATGCCTGATTACCTCTACATGATCTGCCAGGCTACAATCGATTTGGCAAACGGCAAGACAACAGGAACATATAGCCCCATCAGTGCAAAAGCTCCCTCATCGAGCGTAGACAGCATCTCCGGCACAGTAAACATCTATACAAAGGATTATAAGGACATGGCTTCCAGAATCGTAAGCTACATGAAGTCCAACTCCAACACAGTGCCCTCATATTGCACATACAATACATCCACAAAGGTTGGTTATAAGTCCCTCGTATTCATGTACAGCAAGATCCTTGCTTACTACAAGACAAACAAGGTTCTCCCCAACTACTGTGCAGTAAGTGCATTCTCGTCAACAAGCTCAAGCTCAAGCAGCAGCTCAAGCTCAAGCAGCAGCTCAAGCTCCAGCTCCAGCGTAGAGGCTTGCCCCTCCGGTTATGAGAAGTACCTCGTAGCAACAACAAACTGCCAGGTTAACAACTCAACGATCAAGTCCGTTGCAAAGACAGCAAAGGGCAGTGCAACAACACAGTATAAGATGGGCTTCAACGTATTCAACTACCTCCAGAACAACACATCTTACTGGTATGCATACTCCAACACAAAGCTCGGTGCTCTTGCAACATGGAATAAGCGTAAGGGTAACTGCTGTGACCTTGGTCACCTTGCAGTAGCAGTATGGAGAGCAGCAGGCGTTCCCGCAAGATACTACCATGCACAGATCAGATCCAGCGGCGGCTCCAACTACGGTCACGTTTGGGCACAGTGCTACCTCAACGGTAAGTGGTATCATGGAGACCTCTCCAACAGCATCAACACTCTCCGTACATCACTTCCCCAGTCCGTTGCAAAGATCAGAGTTCTTAACGGTACATACATCACATTGCCCTTCTAATAGTAAAGCACTTAAAAGAGGCTGCCCACGGCGGCCTCTTTTTTATCTATGTAAGGGGAATAATACTGTCAAGTGAAAAGGAAAGTATAATTTCGTACGGATTTCTGACAAAATGTAGTTGCAAAGCACAAACTACAGTTATTAAAAAACAAAAGTATATTTCACAAAAAAAACAATAAATGTGAAAAAAATATCAAAAATCTCTTGACATAATAAGGTTTAGATGCTAATATAACGATGAATAATAGAAAGGCAACAATTTATAAGTAAAAGTTTTTAATTGAAAAATAGCTTAATAAGTTGCTTTACTATGTAGGTGTTTTGTATATTTAAGGAGGGAAACAATGAAAAAAGCATTAGCACTTATTTTGGCACTTGCTATGATGATGTCTATTTTGCCCGCTACGATATCTTCGGCAGCAACAGTTACAACGACAAACAGCACAGCATTCACATTGGCTCAGATTGGAACTGCTGCAACAACATTGAAGAATTCAATCGACACAAACAAGACTGTTCCCACAACAGTTAAAATCGGCTCATATGTAACAGCAACATCAACATTCCTCAGAATGATGGCTGCAGCTGTTTGCAATATTTATGACGGTGCAACATCAACAAAGATTTATTCAAAGGCAATGGCTGCTCCTTCAAAGTCAACCGACAGCACAACAGCAGGCAGTATGTCAAAGGCTAATTATATAGCCCTTGCTGCAAGTATTTATTCGTATATGACAACAAACTCAAAGGCTATGTTTCTTTGAAGGCTAATTCAAACGGCACTTTTGGTTATTACAACCTCGTTTACAGCATGGCAAGGCTTATGGCCTACTATAAGACAAACGGCAAGCTTTCAAATTCTTTAACAGTTAAGACATGGGCACAAATCAGTGCAACACCGAAGCCTACAGCTACTCCCACGGTTAAGCCTACAACTGTAGCAACAATAGCTCCAACAAATACACCCACTCCCACAACTTCTGTTACAACAACAGACAGCACGTATTTTACTTTGGCACAGATAGGAACTGCAGCAACGACGTTGAGAAATACAATCGACTCAAAAAAGACGGTTCCTGCAACATTGAAGATTGGCACATATACAACAGCAACATCGACATTTCTCAGAATGATGGTTGCAGCCATCTGTAATATTTATGACGGTGCAACATCAACAAAAATTTATTCAAAAGCAATGGCTGCTCCCTCAAAGTCAACAGACAGTGCAACGGCAGGCAACATGCTTAAAGCTAATTACATAGCACTTGCCGCAAGCGTATATGACTACATGGGAACAAATGCTAAGGCTCCTGTCTCGATGAAAGGTAAGACAAACGGCACTCTTGGCTATTACAATCTCGTTTATAGCTTTGCGAAGATTATGGCTTTCTATAAGGCAAATGGATATCTTCCCAACTATTGTTCCGTACAGGCTTGGGCAAAGTTTGCTCCCGTAGCTACAAAAGCTCCTGCAACAACGGCTCCTGCAACGGCGGCTCCTGCAACGACGGCTCCTGCAACGACAGCTGTTGCAACAATAAAACCCACAGCGGCAGCAACAGCTGAGCCCGCGACAGGTAAATACACACTTTCTCAGCTTCTTGAAAAGGCTGTTGCAAATAAGGAGTGGATTACAACTAATAAGAGTCTTCCGAACTATACAACAATAAACAACACGCAGATCAAAATGCCGGATTATCTCTATATGATTTGTCAGGCTACAGTTGACTTAGTGAACGGTGTAACAACAAACAAGTATGATACTGTTAATGCAAAGGTTCCTACGGTAAGCAATGGTGAAAGCATTTCCGGTACACACAATATCTACACAGCAGACTATCTGGATATGGCTTCAAGAGTTGTATCCTACATGAAATCCAACTCATATGCAGTTCCTGCGTATTGCACATACAAGGAAACAACAAAGGTTGGTTATGAATCACTCGTATTTATGTTCAGTAAGATCCTTGCTTACTACAAGGCAAACGGTGTGCTTCCAAACTATTGTGCGGTAAGTGCATGGTCCTCAAGTTCCGCAAGCTCAAGCAGTAGTTCAAGTTCGAGCAGTAGCTCAAGCTCAAGCTCCGGCGTAGAAAAGTGCCCCGTAGGTTATGAAAAGTACCTCGTAGCAACAACAAACTGCCAGGTTAACAACTCCACAATCAAGTCCGTTGCAAAGACAGCAAAGGGCAGTGCAACAACACAGTATAAGATGGGCTTCAATGTATTCAATTACCTCCAGAACGCAACTTCTTATTGGTATGCATACTCCAATACGAAGCTTGGTGCTTTGGGTACATGGAATAAACGTAAGGGTAACTGCTGTGACCTCGGTCACCTTGCGGTAGCAGTATGGAGAGCAGCAGGCGTTCCTGCAAGATACTACCATGCACAGATCACATCCAGCGGCGGATCCAACTACGGTCACGTTTGGGCACAGTGCTACCTCAATGGTAAGTGGTATCATGGAGACCTCTCCAACAGCATCAACACACTTCGCACATCACTTCCCCAGTCGGTAAAAAAGGTGAGAGTCCTTAACGGTACATACATCACATTGCCCTTCTAATAGTAAAGCACTTAAAAGAGGCTGCCCACGGCGGCCTCTTTTTTTATGTGCGAAAGTCAGTTTTGTTGAAAATAGATTTTGCTAAACTATATATGTATTATGTGTGTAATACTATTCATTATAGCTTTCTATTATAAGCTGAATACTTTGTTTCTTTTTTGCAGACAGTTTTCTGTATCCGCTTATGAGCTTTGATTCTTCAATATTCAAATCATTAAACTGTACATATTCTATTTTCCGTCGTATTTCACTGTGTCCTATTAAATAATCTACCGAAGTATCAAAAAAATCAGCAATCTTTATCAGTGTGGCGATATCCGGCTCGATATCGTGATTTTCATATTTATTTATCGATTGCTGACTGAATGAAATAACATCAGCAAGTTGTTTTTGGCTTATACCCTTTTCGGAATGCAATTTTTTAAGATTTTTCAGCATAAAAGCACCTCCATGCTTAATGTTAACAACGAAAGGTGGTTTTATAAAAAAACTAAAATTAGTAATCGACAACAACGTAAAGTTGTTATAAAATTATATTGAATATTTGGGGAAGGAGGAAGCTTATAATGGGTGTAGCATCATTGGTTCTTGGTATTATTGCATTGGTTTTCGGTTTGTTTATTCCCGGACTTCAGTGGGTAGGTGCTATCGTTGGTTTGATTGGTATTATACTCGGTGCAATGGGACGTAAAAATCCCGAGAAGAAGGGTATAGCAACAGCAGGCATGGTTTGCTCGATAATCGGTTTCGTTCTTTGCGTAATCTTTTATCTGGCATGCGTTGCCTTTGTAGGTGGCGTGGCAAGTCTTTTATAATTTGCCCAAGAGTATTACTACTGATGTTGATGGCTATTGTTGTGGCACAGCATCAGTAGTTTTTTATATTTAAAATAGGAGAAAACTTAATGTTACCTTATATTGAAGTAGCAAACAGAACAATTCCCACATATGGAATCTGTATGGCAATAGGTATATTGCTTGCTTCGTATGTTGCAATAGTACGTACTAAAAAGGCAAATGCAGATGTAAATTCCCTTATCATAATTGCTGCGTGTGCAATAGGCTTCGGATTATTGGGTGCAAAGCTTTTGTACATTATAACTTCATATGGAATTGAACGTGCACTGAAAGACATAATAGCAGGTGATTTCGGTTTTATTTCAGAAGGTGGGCAGGTGTTTTACGGAGGACTTATTGCAGGTGCAGGAGGTGCTTGTTTAGGTGCCTTGATTGCCCGTGAGAAGCTTTCTGTGTATTGTGATATAATTGTCCCCTGTGTGCCGCTTGGTCACGTATTCGGGCGATTAGGGTGCTTTTTCGCAGGGTGTTGCTACGGGGTGCCGTATGATGGTGTTTGCAGTGTAAAATTTCCTGCCGCAGGAGTGTTTTACGGTGTGTTCCCCGTACAGCTGCTTGAAGCAATAATAAACATAGGCATTTTCTTTTATCTGATATGGTTTGTAAAGAAAAGAGCAGGGAATTTCAAAGTGCTGTTTTGCTATATTAGAGTTTATTCAATATCACGGTTCCTGCTTGAATTTTTAAGAGGTGATGCAGTACGCGGTTTTGCGAACGGATTATCAACTTCACAATGGATAAGTATTGCACTTTTTGTTTTAAGCCTGATACCGTTTGTTATCAATTCAAGAAAAAGTAAAGCGTGATTTAGATATATTTGTCATTTAAATGCCTTATTTGTGCAACAAAAAGTTCTTATATAGAATAATTGAAAACGTTAAAAAATTATAGTAAAATTATACATGAGAAGCATAATGGATAGTTTCCTTTCTTTATCCTCTATTTGGGTTATTAACCTTTGATAGTTATGCTTCTCCTTTGTTTTTAATACATAAAACAGCCGTTGTCAACAGACAACGGCTGTTAGAGTTTAGATGTTTATTTCTTGCTTCTGTCCGTATATGTGGTGTGGAGCAATTCGTGTGAAACATGACCGCAGGGTTCGCCGAGGAAATCTGCGTAGAGTTTCTTTATTGAGGGGTTGAGATGTGACTTTCTCAATACCTTGGATTCGTCTTCATCGTATGTTGCTTTTGCACGAGCAGCCTTAACGTCTACTTCGTAGCGTGTGCGTGCATCAACGATGGGCTGACCGCCGCCTGTTACGCAGCCGCCGGGGCATCCCATAACTTCGATGAAGTGATATGTTGCTTCACCTGCTCTTATTTTATCAAGAAGCTTTGCAGCGTTTGCTGTGCCGTGTACGACTGCGAGCTTAAGTTCTTTGCCTGCAACGTTAACTGTTGCTTCCTTGATGCCTTCTGTGCCGCG
>JAZNWT010000062.1:0-5000 GCA_045593465.1 Clostridia bacterium | reverse complement strand
CTTTTGCTTGTTGCAATAAACTTTTTACCGCAGATGCAAGCGTTACGAAAGCTTGAAAACGGTGAATTGATTTATGATGCAAGTGAACTTGCTTCCAACCTTAAAGGCTATATTCCCATAAGTGTTTATGATGAAAATAATGTCTTTGTTTCAAATGATATGTCTGAATCGCTAAGTGAAGAGAAAAACGAAACAAATGAGCTTGTAATAAAGCTGTGCGGTATACCCGTAAAGACTGTCAGCATAGTAAACCGAGAAAAAATAATGCTAATGGCAGGCGGAGAAAGTATAGGTGTGCGGCTTCATACCTTGGGGGCACTTATAGTGGGCTTCGGTGATGTGCTGACACATGATGCATCCGTAGTGCGGCCTGCACAGAAAGCGGGACTAAAAATAGGCGATATAGTTGTGGAAATAAACGGTACGAAGATTGAAAGTGCAGATGATGTTACAATGCTGTGCAATGAAAATGAAGCAGTCGATAAAGTAAGCGTTAAGGTTTTAAGGGACGAAGAGTATCATACGTTTGAAATAAAGAAAGAGTTTGATGTAAAGGACGGAGAATACAAGCTTGGAATGTGGGTGCGTGACAGTACCGTGGGAATCGGCACACTCACCTTTTACAGAATGTCGGATAAAAAATTCGGAGCACTCGGTCACGCAATAACAGATATTGATACAGGTGCACTTTTGATAGCCGAAAAGGGTGATATAGTGCTTGCGAAAGTGACAGGGGTAAAGGAAGGTAAGCAGGGCACACCGGGTGAGCTTTTGGGTGCATTTTCAAGCATAAGCAGAAAGCTTGGAAGCATTGAAAAGAACAGCTCGAAAGGCTTGTACGGCATAATGTACGATGAATTTAAAAATGATATCTATCCGGACGGTCTTGAAGCGGCATACAGTGACGAGATTAAAGAGGGGGAAGCGACAATAATCACGACTGTTGACGCAGACGGCACGTGTGAATACGAATGCAAAATAGAAAAAGTATACAGGCAAAATGAACGAAGCGAAAAGGATATGGTAATAAAAATAACGGATAAACGCCTTATTGAAAAAACGGGAGGTATCGTTCAAGGTATGAGCGGTAGTCCCATAATCCAAAACGGAAAAATAGTGGGTGCAATTACCCACGTTATGATAAACGATCCCACACGAGGGTATGGGATATTTATAGAAAATATGCTTGATGAGGCAGGGTGAATGTTTTGACAGGGGGGATACTCCTGTCTTTTTACTTGTGTTTATGATATTATTACTATTATACAGAGGAGGTGTTACTGTGAATTTTTTGCTTAGGACTGAAGATCTCAGTTTGTCATTAAGTATTCGTGTGTTTGAAAGCGATATTCAGTATTCAACTAACACCATTATGGACGTGGAAGTAGAGAGTAACGGATTTACTGCAAAAACAAGCATGGATATAGATATCAAGGAGTTCGCAAAATTTGCGTCAGACTTATATGACATATATATAAGTCTGAACGGTGAAGCAAAAATCATTGAACCTTACGGTGAACATATGTATATTACATTCCGCGGAGATACACGAGGACATATTCAAGTGAATGGGTTCTTATGCAATAGGGGGAATGTTCTGAAATTTGAAAACATATTTGATCAAACATATTTGCTGGAGTTTTGTCATGAATTGAAAAAAGCATACAAAAAGTATTTGATATAAATCGGAAAAAACAGCTTAAAAAGGTCGGTGCATGGAAGAACTATATATTCTGTGATTTGGTTGGAAAGAAATTGTTTTCAGGACTAAAAGCGGTGTATGAAGCTAACGCATTTGATTTTGATATAGAATAATTCGGGAACTGATGTTATCGTTTGTGGCAATGGTTGCCTGCTATTGAGCGTATCATAAGTTACACCTGTTCTTTATATTTGTGATATACTAAACAAAGAAATCTAAGGACTATATGAAAAAATGCGAATAAAAAAATTAAACAGTTCTGTTTTTAAAGCTTTTTATAAAGAGTTGCTTAAAAAATGCGGTGAGCGTGAAGCCAAGGAGATTTGGCGTGGTGCCGATGAAAGATATTCAAAGTTCCAAAAGGCATATGCTGATTTGGATGCAGACAGCAAAATGATGATACTGCCTGCGGCGGCATTATATGAGGAATTGCAGATGCGTGTTTCGAATCAAGAATCTCTTGAAATGCTTAAAAAATACGGTAAGCATATAGGTGAAAAGATAGGGAAAGCGGTTTATTGTTTCACATCAATACCTGGTGTTTCAAAATTACTTTGGAAAAATATGTCCAAGTTAATGCGAAAAACAAGCAGTCCTGAAAAAGGATATGTAAGAAATATAGTGAGTGAAACAAATGAGCTTGTGGGTGTTGATATTTTAGCTTGTCCCTTACATAATGCGGCACTCAAAATAGGCATTGCTGAAATTGCAACGATTGCTTGTTGTATGGATAAAGCATATATGTCTTTTTTTAAGTATATAAACTATACACGGACGATGTCTGTAGCAGAGGGCGGCAAATGCTGTGATTATCGACTTAGCTTTGATAAAAACAAAAAGTAGGTTTAACGGAATACCAATGAATTATAACAATCAAATTTTCAAGAGAAAAATTGATCTGTTTAGAAATACTAAGAATCTGAAAAACTCTGACAGAAAAGCATGCACTCTCTAAGAAGTAGTGTATACCGTAAAAATGAATGATACCGAGACAGATATAATCGTATTGCTTAAAAACTACACATACATTATAATTTGTATAATCAAAGCAGGAGGATAATATGATGAACAAAAGAATAACGGCATTATTTTTGGCAGTTTTGATGTTTATTAGCTTGTTGTCAGGCTGTGGCTACAAGGAAGTTGAAGAGCCTGAAGCAACTTTTGAACCGGGCAATGAAGTTATTGATGAAACAGAAGGTGAAATAACCGTAAACATAGATTCTTACATACAAATAGGCGGAATGCTTAATGTTACTACCGAAGACGGTGAAGTGCATGAAACCGGTGCGTGGTCTTTTGCGGCTTCGGAGGGTGAAAAACTCGGTGACGTACTGAAAAGAGGCGGCGTAGTAAATGTTGAACCCATACTTGAGGGTGATACTTTTGAGGGCTGGATGGTATTTAAAGATATTGTTACCACGGACAGTGACGGACTCATGAACTTTACGTTTGAACTTGCTTCGGGTGACACTATTTACACAACACAGGAACTGATGGAGCTTACTGTGCCGTCGCATGATGTAACTTACATAGTTAAATGGGCAAGCTTAAGCATTGAAGAATATTTTGCCGAAGAAGATTACATGTATAGCGAAGATACCACGGGTGCGGTTATTCTCAATGCAAATGGCGGCAATATGAAATTCAGCATGGAGGGCTCGGATGAAATCGACTCGCCCATATATGTATATTGGCTCGAAGACGGTGAAAGCGTAAACGCCATTGCGGCAGACAGTGAAATGTGGCATACATTCGTTATAGCTGAAAAAGACGGTGCTGAGCTTGTCGATTGGAATGTCTATGCAGGCGATTCTGTTGAATGGAGCAGTGAAAAATCAACCGAGGAAGGCGTAACTTCCTTGGACTATGACAACAGATACGAAGGCTTTGAATATATAAACATAACAAATTGCACAACCTACAATTCAAATATGTCAACAGAAGATTTGTTTGAGTTAGTAAACGACGGAAAGTGCTATGTGGCAATAGCGAATTGGAGATGACGGAATAAGATGAAAGAAAAAATCATAGCTATTATACTTTTAATATCAATAGTGATTACGGCATTTGTTTTGAGCGGCTGTAACAGAGGCGAAAAATACAGTGTGGATTATTGCGGCCAAAAATCAGTATATAGCGGTGCAAGGGATTCATATTATGCAGGGCAGGAAGTAAAACTGTATTATAGTCTTATTGCAACCGATACGGATTACAGCTTCTATCTTGACGGTGAACGCTTAAACGTGGATTATGATGAAAGAAAAGGCTTTATAATAAGCTTTACGATGCCGGATCATGATGTGAAGCTTGAATGTGAAAGCCGAAATTCAATGGAGCTATATGTACCTGAGTATGAAGAAGGTTCGGTGCTTATTGATTATTATTGCGAAACGGTGAAAGCGTCGGGAAAGAATGACGTGTACGAGCTGGTGCTTACAGCAACAGATAATGCATACGAGTACAAACTTGATGTTTACAGTAAAGATGAAGATAGCGGCGAAGAAACCACAGTAAGTTATCTTGTGCCTTATTATGTTTTTGATTCATGCATGAGCATAGTCGTTGCAAACGGTGTTGACGAATGGAATGAGCTTGAAAACGGTATTGCAATGCTTGATAAGTTTGTATCTTTGAAATTCTTTGACGGTAATGAGCTTGTAAGAGTATCTACCGAAAAAATGAAAGATGAAGACGGTGAAATGGTGCTTGAAATAATACGCTCTGCCCTGGAAGACTATACAGTCGAGGAATACTTGATAACAGAAGAGTAACTCAGAGCCGTTGCAAAATAATAATTTAAGCTGTATAATTAGCACGCAAAAGATAAAAGAAACGAGGTAAACAAACATATGAGTTTTTATTGCCAGTTAAATTATGAACATGTTCCTTATCCGTCACCATCAAGTCCCAATGGCAACATTGCGGACAACGGTTGCGGCGTATGCTCGGCTTCAATGATTGTTGAAGAACTTACGGGCGAAAAATTCCCTCCCGAAGAGGGTGCTGTTTTGGCAAAACAGAGCGGTGCAAGAGAGGGCTTCGGCACGGATATGAGAATTTATGCTCCTGCTTTTGCACAGGCTAAAGGTCTTTGCTGGAAATCAACTCTTGATACCGATGAGGTTTTGAAGTTTCTTCAGGATAAGAAGGGCTTGGCAATTGCAAATACAATCGGTGACCGTGAAGGTTGGGTAGGCGTATTTTCCGATTCAAGGCATTATGTAGTGCTTTGCGGAGCTGTCGGCAATGAGGTTGGAGTCGGATCGTAGCCATGTCGTTCTGTGAGCCAAGGAGT
>JAZNWT010000061.1:0-3708 GCA_045593465.1 Clostridia bacterium | reverse complement strand
CATCGAAGTTCCTATCCGTGCGAACTTCCGTGAAGGCTTGACGGTTCTTGAGTTCTTCATCTCCTCCCACGGTGCAAGAAAAGGTCTTGCGGATACGGCTTTGCGTACTGCTGACTCAGGTTATCTTACACGCCGTCTTGTTGACGTTTCACAGGATGTCATAGTTCGTGAAGATGACTGCTATGCTTCAAGAGGCGAAATTCCCAAGGGTATGTACATTGAAAGCATAATGGACGGCAAAAAGGTTGTTGAACCGCTTGCAGACAGATTGCTTGGCAGATACACTTCGGAAGAGGTTGTAAATCCCACAACCGGCGAGATAATCGCTCCCGCAAACTCACTCATAACATATGAGGTACGCGATAAGATAATCGCAGCAGGCATAACGGGCGTAAATTGCCGTACAGTATTTACTTGCCGCAGCGAACACGGCGTTTGTGCAAAATGCTACGGTGCAAACCTTGCAACGGGCGGTCCCGTTGACATGGGCGAAGCAGTCGGTATCATAGCTGCACAGGCTATCGGTGAACCGGGTACGCAGCTTACGATGAGAACATTCCATACCGGCGGTGTTGCATCGGCAGACGATATTACCCAAGGTCTTCCCCGTGTTGTTGAAATATTCGAAGCAAGAAAACCGAAGGGCTTGGCAGTTATCACCGAAATATCAGGTAAGGTAACTCTCACCGAAGGCAAGAAGCGTGAAGCTATAATCAGCAATGATGACGGCGAAACCGAAAAATACCTCATTCCGTTCGGCTCAAAGCTCTGCGTTAAGGACGGAGACATGGTTGAAGCAGGTGATGAACTTACAGACGGCTCAATCAACCCGAACGATATCCTCAAGATAAAGGGTGTCAAGGGTGTTCAGGCATATATGCTCAAGGAAGTTCAGAGCGTATACCGCTTACAGGGCGTTGAAATTGCGGATAAGCATATCGAAGTTATCATTCGCCAGATGCTCCGCAAGGTTCAGATTGAGGATGCAGGTGACTCCACAATGCTGCCCGGCGAACTCGTTGATATATTCCGCTTCGAGCGTGAAAATGAGGAACTCGTACTTGCAGGAAAATCGCCCGCAGTTGCAAAGAGAAAGCTCCTCGGTATCACAAAAACCGCATTGGCAACCGATTCCTTCCTCTCGGCAGCTTCCTTCCAGGAAACAACACGTGTTCTTACGGAAGCAGCAATCAAGGGCAAGATCGATCCCTTGGTCGGCTTGAAGGAAAATGTTATCATCGGTAAGCTCATACCGGCAGGTATCGGCTTGAAGCGATACAGAAATGTCGAAGTTAATGAAAAAATAGAGGGCTGAACGCTTTAAAATGGAAAAGCATTTCGACGAAACAAATAATGTGCAGAATGAAACTCTGTACGAAAACATGAATAATGCTGAGAGCTGTACTGAAAGCAGTGCAGCTCTCATGTCGCACTGTATTCTCTGTAAAGACAGAGATGAGCAGGAAACGGCATGCATTGCTTGCTTTGATATAGCAATGCCCGATGTGAATGCTGAAAAAGGCGTGAGCGTATCAACATTGGAGGTACCGTGCTGTAAAGATTGCCGCAGGCATTATCAGATAACAAAGTATATTCCGCCGCTTATAGCAGGTTTTTTGTGCATAATTACCATCGCAGTGCTTAGCGTAAGGGGAGTATATGATTTCCTGGCTTCAAAATTCTTTGCATTGCCTTTGGTAACAATGCTTGCAATGGTGGTAATATCGTTCTCGCTCGCATCGGTGATAAAAACATTGTTTATCCGCAGTTTTTCAAAAAAAACACACATGAATATCCTTGAAACGGACGAATACTCCGTACTCAAGAAAAACGGTGCGGTGGAGATAAATGCAAAATCGTCGATCAGCCAACCCGTTTTTTCGAATGAGCATTTGTCGGAATAAAAGCAAAAAAGACAAATAATATTGACAAGAGTTGTGAACAAATGTTAAACTAGTCAAGTTGTGAAAATATCCCTTTGTAAGGGGTTGCAAGGGATTTTCTTGATATAAAAAACAAAAATATTAAAAAAGAAAAGGAGAAATCCAATGCCTACCATTAACCAGTTGGTCAGAAAAGGCAGAGAACAGGTACAGTATAAGTCCAACTCACCTATACTTAAGAAGTGCCCTCAGCGTCGTGGTGTTTGCACTGCAGTTCGTACGATGACACCGAAAAAGCCTAACTCTGCATTGCGTAAAATAGCTCGTATTCGTCTTACAGACGGTTTGGAAGGTACCGCATATATACCCGGTATCGGCCACAATTTGCAGGAGCACTCCGTTGTTCTCATCAGAGGCGGCAGAGTTAAGGACCTGCCCGGTGTTCGTTACCACATTATCCGTGGTGCTCTCGACACAGCAGGTGTTGCAAAGCGTATGCAGTCCCGTTCACTGTACGGCGCAAAGCGTCCTAAGAAGTAATTAAGGAGGGAAAGTTATGCCTAGACGTGGATTTGTACCCAAGCGTGAAGTGCTCGACGATCCCATGTACGGTGGAAAGATCGTTACGAAGCTCATAAATCAGGTTATGCTCGACGGTAAGCGTGGTGCAGCTCAGAAGGCTTGCTACGGTGCATTCGAGATAATAAAAGAAAAGACAGGTCGTGATCCTAAGGAAGTTTTCATGCAGGCACTTGAGAACATCATGCCCGTATTGGAAGTTAAGGCTCGCCGTGTCGGTGGTGCTACATATCAGGTACCTATCGAAATCAGAGCAGACCGTCGTCAGACTCTCGGTTTGAGATGGCTCGTAAACTATGCAAGACAGCGTAACGAACGCACAATGATGGAACGTCTTGCTGGCGAAATCATGGATGCTGTCAATTCAACGGGTAATGCCTTCAAGAAAAAGGAAGATACTCATAAGATGGCAGAAGCAAACAAGGCATTTGCACACTACAAGTGGTAATAATTTGTTTGCAGAAGCAAATAATAAATTAAGTATAAAAATATACGGAGAGGAGGTTAAACGTGGCAAGAGAAACATCGCTTGAAAATACCCGTAATATCGGCATTATGGCTCATATCGACGCAGGTAAAACAACCACAACTGAGCGTATTTTGTTTTACACGGGAAAAATACATAAGATAGGAGAAACCCATGAAGGTTCGGCAACAATGGACTTCATGGTCCAAGAGCAGGAGCGAGGCATAACCATCGCTTCGGCAGCAACGACAGCATATTGGAAAGGTCGTCGCATAAACATAATCGATACTCCGGGCCATGTTGACTTTACCGTTGAGGTAGAACGCTCCCTCCGTGTTCTTGACGGAGCGGTTGCGGTATTCTGTGCAAAGGGTGGTGTTGAACCACAGTCCGAAACGGTCTGGAGACAGGCTACAAAGTACGGAGTACCCCGCATTGCATATGTAAACAAGATGGACATAACAGGTGCTGATTTCTATAATGTTGTCGGCATGATGAAGGAACGTCTTGGTGCCAATGCAGTGCCGATACAGCTCCCCATCGGTTCAGAAGCTGATTTTAAGGGATTGATAGACCTTATCGACATGAAAGCCATCGTCTATTACAATAACGACGGTACCGATGTTCGCGAAGAAGAAATTCCGGCGGATATGCAGGACAAGGCTGTTGAATATCGAACGAACCTTATAGAGGCTGTCGCAGAGCATGATGATGATGTCATGGAAGCATACCTTGAAGGTAACGAACCCGATAAAGTAACTATTAAGACTATAATCAGAA